>JBBJME010000451.1:0-3477 GCA_037719765.1 Planctomycetaceae bacterium | reverse complement strand
TTTCGCGAACGGCTGCATCAGCAGGACACCCTGTTCGGCGTAGAACACTTTCATGCGACCGTCCACCATCTTCTCGATGATGTTTTCAGGCTTCTTTGAAGCACGTGCTTCCGCAGTCAATCGATCACGTTCTGCCTTCACAATCGACGCTTCCAGATCTTCAGGTTTGGTCACTGAAGGACTCATTCCGGCGATATGCATGGCCACATCTTTCAGGATGTCCATGGATTTCGGCGTCCCGGAAGCCACGAACAGCACGCCCGTCTTGTAATCGTGGTGTACATAACCGCCGACTGGTCCCTTGACTCGGACAATACGGTTGACGACGATCTTTTCGCGAATCTTGTTGACGATCTCTTCGTATTGTTCCTGAAACGTCTGGCTGGCGCCAGCACCCTTTTGAGCCATCAATGCGGCTGAATCGGCAGCTCCTGGGCCTGCGAGAAGCTGTTCGGCCATTGCCTGACCGAACTTTTGCATGACTTCGCCCGTGGCGACCGGAGACGACTCGCACTGAATTTCGACCATCGCGGCTTCGGAACCGTCTGGTTTCGCAGCGATAAAGATGCGGCCCTCCGCGGTGACGTTGTCAGCGCGTTTTTCCTGAACCTTTTTGAACATCTCACGCAGGATCTGCATGGCTTTGGCTTCGTCGCCACCGGCTTCAGTCAATGCTTTCTTGCACTCCATCATTGGAAGGTCAGTTTTTTCACGAAGTGCCTTAACGGCAGCGGCAGTAATTTCCGCCATCAGAATCTCCTTAGTCATGAATCGAGTGTCAGGTATCAAGTCGCGGCACTGGCTTTGAAAAGGGGTCAGGAACCAATAGCCAAATGGCCCAAAGGGTGCTTCGCACTATTGGTTCCTGACCCCTTTTCAAGGCCCGTGTTAGCTAAAATGTGTTGAGAAATGTTGAACTGAGGGCAAGGGTTGTTCGTCGTTGAACCCCTGGTCGAAAGCCAGGCTTTTGGCAATGTCAGCACACAAAATGCATTGGTTGACAACACCTGGCAGGACAACGTCAAACGCCTTATGCCGACTCACCGCCACCTTCTCCCCCCAATCTCGGGGGGAAGAAGGGACGTGTATCAGGCCGTACGAGTTCGCCGAGTGGCATTACCGAATGGACGGCACAGCCTTTGGCTCATTCGATGCAGGCGCGTCGTCTGACTTCTTCTTCGGATCATCCGGACGCATGCTGCGTCCCTGCTTGATCGCGTCGGAAAGGTGCTGGATGACCAGCCGAATCGAGCGCAGACTGTCGTCGTTGCCTGGGATCGGCAGATCGACCATGTCAGGATCGGAATCGGTATCAATCAGTGCCACAATTTTCACGCCCAGGAGGCGAGCTTCGTGGACGGCGTTCTTTTCCTTGGTCGGATCAACGATGACCAGGCATTCCGGCAGGCGATTCATTTCTCGCATGCCGTTCAGGTTGCGGTAAATCTTGTTGTACTCACGATTCAGCGTCGACTGCATCTTCTTGGAGTAGTTCTTGATTTCACCGTTTTCGCGGAGAGCCTCAAGCTCTTCCAATCGCTTCAGCCGCGTTCGAATCGTGCGGAAATTCGTCAGCGTACCCCCGAGCCAACGCTCGGTGCAGTACGGCATCTTGCAGTCCTGAGCCAGTTCTTCGATGGCAGCTCCCGCTTGACGCTTAGTCCCAACGAACAGGATCAGGCCACCCTGAGCAGCGACTTTGAGCAGGTATTTTTTTGCTCGGATCAGTCCGCGGATGGTTTCCTTGATGTCGATGATGTGAATCTGGTTGCGACGACCGTAGATATACGGTCGCATTTTCGGGTTCCAGCGACTGGAGCGGTGCCCGTAATGAACACCCGCTTCCAGAATCTCTTTTACCACAATCTCAGCCATTGCCGATCTCCTGTGATCTGCGGCGGCATGCCGCAGCGAGCAACCCGGCTGGGCACTCGCACAGAACAATTGTGTGAATATCGAACCACAAAGTCGTGATTCGACACGCAGCACGTCACCATGATTCCGGAGGTGACAGAATCCGGCGAAACCCCAAGGGTCTCGGGAATTTGAAGCGGGGAAGGATATCGATGTTTGACTGCAGCGTCAAACAGCCTTTCCGAGTGAGAAATATCCCACTTCGGTTGAATCGGCGGGATTTCTGAGCATTTTGCGGACAATCTTGCCAGGAATCTCCCGAACGCGACGAATTGCCTCGGTTCGGGGTTTCGATTTGGTAAGTGTTCGTTATGAGCTTGACCAGTTGCTGTCGTGTGGATGAGAATCCTGCGGGCGATTGATGGCTCTTAGTTTTCTGTTTCAACGGTTTCTCTCAACAGTGAAAGACTTTTCGATGTTTCTGGCTGATTTCAAAAAAACGCTGCTCGCATCTGCCGTGATGCTGGGTGCCCTGTGTGGCGTTGCGACTGCGCAAACGACTGATACAAAGGTGCTGAGTAATCAGATTCTTCCGAAGGACACGTATTTCTATCTTTCCATGCCCAGCGTGGAAGGATTCAAGGAATCGTTTGAGAAGTCGTCCGGGGGCCGGTTGTTTGCTGACCCAGCGCTGGAAGAATTCAAGACCGAAGTCAAGAACGCGTTTAGTACGGAAATGCAGGACAATCTATCCAGGGTGCATGACGCATTGGGTCTGACTGTTGATGAGCTGATGGCGATCCCGACCGGCGAAGTCACGCTTGCAGTTTCCAAAGCCTCATCGAACAAAATGGGACTCATCCTGTTCATTGACTACGGTGCGCACGAATCCGAAGTTCAGGGCCTGCTGACAAAAGCCAGCACTGCACTGAACAATGTCGATCAACTGGAAGCTGCCAACATTGAACATGACGGTACCGAACTGACGATGTACACCGTCACCAGCGACGTCGCAAAGCAGACTCCGCTGGCCAAAGAATTTGGCTGGTTTCTAAAAGACGAGCGACTCGTCGTTTCAAACAGCAGTGCGCTGTTGAAGCTGACGCTCGACAACTGGGCGGGCGGTTCCGAAAAAATCCTGAAGAATAACAGTGTCTACGCCTACATCATGGAGAAGTGCGAATCAACTCCCGGTGCGGGTCTGATGACGACCTTCGTTGATCCCGTGGGTATGTTTACGGCATTGGTTCAGACCGGTTCACTCGGTCCAAACGGGGCCGCTGCCGGAATGGCAATCGGGTTCTTTCCAACACTGGGCATCAACCAGCTCAAAGGCATCGGTTCATCCGGCGAAATGGGCGGCGACAAGTTTGAAGGTGTATCACGCGCGTTTCTGTATTGCGAGCAGCCTCCTCAGGCCGTAATGCAGGTGTTTCAGCTGGACACAGTTGACCCCGTCCCGCCATCGTGGGTCAAAGAGAACGCCAGTGTCTGGATGGCGACAAAGTGGAAAGCCGCAGAAGCTTACGCGGCTGTGGAAACTCTTTTTGATATGTTCCAGGGTGCTGGTGCATTCGAAAGCACCATCGATTCACTTTCAAATGAGGGACCGCAGGTTCACAT
>JBBJME010000036.1:0-39001 GCA_037719765.1 Planctomycetaceae bacterium | reverse complement strand
TTCAGCATAACAGATGTTGGACCGCGAAACTGCCGTAATGTCTTACCACAGTTTCTCGGTCGGACATGGAGATGTCAATAAGTTTTCGCTGCAGGAACGGCCAGCCAGCCGAGTCTCGCTCTACGATTCAACTGGATACCGCCGCGTTGCAACGGTAGGAAATCGTGTCACGGTGCCTGGCACCTTGCATTGCCTTGCATCGAGAGTCGATTCAGGCGATCCCCAGCTGCAGGTGTCAGTTCACATGACAGCTGGGAGCCAGACAAATATCTGCACAATGGAAAGTAAAATGTCCGCGACAAGCGCAAACAGACGAAACGGCATCGAGGTTTTTCGCGCAACCGCCAACGCAAACAACATTGCGACCGGGCAGACAAATAGAGTCAAGTAGAGCGGCATCGCTATCAGAAATTGAAAACTGCGATCATCAAGGATCGATTGGTTTGAGACCACAAGCCACCCAGCGATAACGGCAATGAGATGGAAGTAAAAGACACTTCGCACTCGGCATTGCTCGCGAGCTTCCGACTCTGTATTCGTATTTGGTGGCTCATCTCTCACTTATTCTGCATTTTTCGTTGCAACCACTTCGCCGCGATCATGATCGAAAGTTTTACCTTTTGTGTGTCTCATTTGAAGACCAACACGTCCGATCTGAATTATTGCGTAAAACAGAGTCACCAACAGCGATGGCAACCACCCCATGAAAAGCAATGTCACATTGAGTCCAACATCATCGTAAGTTTGGTCATTTCGCTGACGTGCCAATTCACTAACTGCCGGCTCATGCAATGCCGTCCGAAATTCGACCTGCCCAAACCATGAAATCAGCACAGCAATTGCGATACGCCAAGGACCGCGAAAGCTTGTGGCGACTTTGTCGGGGAAGAAAACAATAATGGCCGGAATCAGAAATATTGAAGCAAGCATCCCCATTTCACCGAGAAAGGCACCAGTTTTAGCCGAAAACAGTCGGTGCAGACCTATGGCGGAGGGCGCAACGTCAATCGCGACGGCCAGAATAAACAGCATCCCGGCTTGGGCCCATGGTCTCATGTTTTCCCCATAAAAAGATCAACGCAGTTCACCCGGCGGCTGCGAATGGCTTCCATTTCAAGACCGCGTGACCCGCGGTCCCGTGTGAAACAGCTTGTTCGCTGATGTCGTTCTTCAGCGACGCTGAATATTTGATGGTTGAGCTGCCTTGGCCCTCTCCAATTGCCTGGCGTTCCATGAAAGGTTTCCCGGGGCATTCACAGCGATCAGCCCCGATCCCGACGTTATGCCTGATTGGCCAATGACGAAACCTTAACTCTGGCCGAAGCTACTGATCGACATCGTCGAAAACTGAGCGAGACTCTTCGTGCCCGCCACCTGTCGAGCCTCGATCGTAAAAATCATCTGAGTTAGTTTCTACTGACTGTTCAGACCGCAACTCCTCGGCAATCTCCTCGATTCGGGTCAATGCGGCTTCGATTTGCTCCAATGCTTTAGGATCCTCTGCAAGTACCGATTTGTAGTCCCTCAACGCTGCGACGAGATCGTCGAAATGGGCTTCGGGGTCTTGCTCGGAATCGTAATTGTCGCGATGACATTGAATTTGGTCGTCGAGATTGGGTAACAATTCCGTTCGAACCTGTTCCAGAATATCGGCCAACTCGTTCGGTTTGAGCAGGTCGCGTATTCCCTCTTTAAGAAAACCCGAATCAGGCGTTTCAACTGCTAATTCTCGCATCGTCCTGACGGTAGCGATCCTCTTTTCTTCCGGCAGCAATCCAAATTTGTGGAGACACCGAATGACAAGGACATCCGACACAGCGGTGAGATAAGAATACACCAGCAGGTTCTGAATAAACTGAGGATGGCATCGGATGTACGCTTCAAGGAAGTCGCAGGCGCAACGATGTGCAAGAAATGCGTATGATGCCTGCTTGTTCTGGTAATTCTTGGTATCAAGCAACGATATTCGAGAAATCAGCAAGTCATATCGATCAACTGGGACGATCACTTTCACACCCGTGATCCCAAGGTCGCCACAAGACACTTCCTGAAACAGTTTTTCGATTGGTGTTCCTTTGAGGTAGATGTCCAACAACTCGCGGTCTTCGGCCACTACGGCAGCGAATGCGTCACGAATCGTCGGATGCTTGAATCTCCATGAGTAGGTACCGCCTTGCAGGGACTGAAGGAGTAGGCTCCCATCCAGCGCGTTTAGCGCGATGCGAACATCTGACAGGGAGCCACCGAGGAGAGTAACAGCCTGTTCTTCATCGTCAGTCGTCTTGACCGGACTCGGCAGCATTCCGCCACGCATGAAAACCAGCGCTAGGGCCGATCGGCTTCCGGCGTCGAGTGTTCGAATGTTTTCACACAGCAGTTCCAGCGGATGAGCCACGAAGTCCGTAAGTGCAGGTCCAGAAACGTGCAGTCTGGCCGTAAACATTGGATTGCCGAGTCGTCGTGCGATTTCAGGGCTGAAGCGGGGGTGAGCCGCGACGTCAGGTAGGAACGGCTTGAGTTGACTCTTAAACTTTTCCGACTGATTTCCCTGTCGAATGTGGTTGTAAAGAATTTGTTCGCGTTCTTCTTTGCTTATTTGCTCGACTTGAATCACAACCTGCGACTCCTTGATCACAGGAAGTGCTGACTCCTTGAGATGCTGTCGAGCCGACCGGTAGATGTTTTCACGCGACGTGAAAAGCACTCTCGCACCACGCCGGATGGCTGCGTTGATGTGTGGGAACGCCCTATTCCAACCCGCTGCGCTCGACCAGTCGAACTGTGTCGCGCCAAATGCGTCGTCTACCCAGAAGAACTGTTTCGGCTCATGTGGATTGGAGTGCGAAACGAAATCGTCAGCGTCGCGAATCTTGAGCGTCGAGCATCCCCACTCATCGAGCGCCCCAACAGCAAGTGCCGCGGCGATAGTTGACTTCCCGCAAGCGGGTTCACCGAGGAGCAACACGAATCCATGCTCGACAAGGGCTTTCGCGCTGCGTTGGTATGCGTCGGTGATGACGAACTTGGCTAAGTCGTCCCCCAACACGCTCAATATTTCACGCGCTTGGTCGTGAGCGCGTTCGTCAAGAATCTGACTGAGGTCTCCAAGCCCGTAAACGCGCGGAACCAGCATCCTGAGTCGTGGTGACTCCCGAATGATTTGGGAAATACGGTCAACGCCATACGCCGCAAACCGCTTGACGTCTGCGTTTGTTTGAAACTCCTTGCGGATTTTCGCCTCGGTTGTTCCGGTGAGCCGGGCGTTCGTCAAAAGGATGTAGTTGTCCGCGAGTCCGCGTGCAGCGAGACGCTTCGCCTTGAGCAATTCGTCTTTTAGATCAGTGAGTTGAATCTGCTTGTCCGCCTTCGATGTGAATTTACACTGCGCGGTGAAAGAGCCCTCAAACGATTCTCCGGCTTTGCGTTTCCAAATGCCGTGAAAAGCCCCATCCCTTCCGCCATCGTGGGAATCAAAGAAGCTTTGCACGGTCTGGCCAAATACTTCTCCTGCGATTGTGACACAAAGACTTTGAAACGCCTTCCAGCCGAGGGAGTGGAGTTCGTACGAAACGTCCGCAGCTTGAACCTTTGGCGATTTCATTTTTGCCATAACATCATCAAATCTATTCCGGTTCCAACTGTCAGGACTGATTCATCAGCGATGTCAGCGGCTGATCCAGCTGGAACACCACCACGGTGCTCTGTTGGCGTCCCAGCCATAATTCGCCGAAATGCACGATTGTGATCGCTGTCGTGCGTCTTGTCACGGTGCCTGGCACCTTGCATCGGACATCCGTTCGTTCCCCGGAAGAACGCCAACGATCAGGTTCAACGACAAATCAAGAGCGCCGTGGTGAATTGTCTTCTACTGAATTGCGGATCAGCAACTGATTTTCCATTTGTGAGCAGCACTCTGCAACTCGGCTGCATTCTCCTGTTCGTCCCCCGTTTCCCTGAGAACGACGTTGTGTCATCGGTTCGGTGGATGCGGGTTGGTTTCTGCGACAACAACAATCATCTTAATGTTCTTTGCACGCACCAGGAACCTGGTTTTCTGTTCATCTTCGAGAATGACCATTCCGTTGAGTTCGAATGGAAGATGGGCTTTCATCGTTTCGGTATTCGTGAACCCGATGAATCGAACACGTTCAAAAATATCGCCGCCAGCAAGATGAATGGTCGCGATCGTGTCCTTTTTCAATACTCCCCGTACGTCGATTGTCCCGAGTTTCGACCCTGCGCCGGACAACCACGAGAGCCCACGGTAGAACAATGTCAGTACGACTATTGCACCAACGATCGCCGCGGCGACTCCGCCAGCGATACTGATGGTTTCAACGAAAGGGTGCATTATGGTTACCTCTTTGCAGGATGTGTCGTGTCAAAAGTCCGCTGAGCCGATGAACCATCCGCATTACCGGGCAGAGGCAAAAAAAGGTAAAGAAGTGCTGGTCACTTGACAGAGGATTCTTCAGGCCCGACTTTTGAACCAGCGTACGACGATATGAACGGTGCCGATCACCAGACCAACACCACAACCCACGATCAACGTGAGGAAATGCGTCCGAGTCCAGTGATGTGGATTTGGATCAGCAGCAAGATACCATCCACGGTCACGACTCGTCGAAATCAAAACGTGAAAGCCCACAATCGAACATAATCCGATGAACGCGCACCACGCCAGGAGGATTCCAGACCAATGCGTGACAGCAACTGGATTGAGTCTGAAGCTTTTCATGTCACTGCTCCATGATTCTGCAGTTTCCTTAACAAACGGACGCACCGCTCGTGTCACCATCCGAGACTCGTGAAATAGCCCCGGTAAATCATCAAGCCGATTGCGACCAGGATGGAAACGGTGCAGCTGCCTGCGACGAGGCGCATGATAACGGTGTGGTTGATATACAGCGAAGCAAGGGAAATACAAAATGCCAGTGGAGCAAGGATGTATTGAAGCAAGCCAAAACTGCTGACCCAACCGAGCAGAGTGGCTCGAAGGTCATTTTCGGCCATTTTGGCGTCAATGAACGTTGTTTCGGCGACAGAGTAAGGAGGCCCGAGAAACTGATCAGGATGACTGCCTGATTCATTGGGGTGCGCTTGCATAAACCGGCTATACCGGTCATTCGCGATGTCGCGTTCGAGCGATCGAAGCAGCAGCGACGAAGCCGCACACCGCCATCGTTGATTGCCGTTCCCCCAGTCTGTTCGCGGCAAGAATTGGTTGTACCTTGCGTTGAGCACTTCGATCCGAATGCACGTATGCAGGACGACGGCCGTCAGTAACAGGCAAGCCAAGAAGATCCATTTTCGATTTTTCACGTTCATGCTGCAACAACGAATGTGCTCACCTTTCATTGAATCCCCGGAAGGCATACCAAGAATTGCACGACAGACATCGCAAGGTCGGCAACAACCGCGAAACATCTTAGCCGCTTTGAGGCACCTGATGCCGGCCATATGGCAACAAGGGTTGCAATCGGACAGACATAAAACGTGGAACCCAGCGGGAACAAGACAAGAAACTCGGCAATGCCCCCACCAGACAGATAAATGCCTTCGTACCGTGTCACGATAGAGAGCACCACGACGGATGCGAGGTGAATGTAAAAGATTTTGCGAAGCCTTTTTCGCAAACCTACGTCTGGATCGAGGGAACAGATTCGCGGTGAATTCTCCGGAGGAGCATACGGGTTGGCTTGCTCCTCATGCAAAAGATGAACTCCCTGTAAACGAACAATGAATTAATCCAGATTCCGTTCGGCTTCACGAATTTCTCATGCCGTCATGATATTCAAAACGTCACTTGATGGCTACCGGCTTCACGACAACACATTATTACGCCATCCAGAATTCAGGGAACTCCGGATCTGGTGGTCGAGATTCTTTCGATGACCTCGGAAGCCCGAGACCGCAAACTCAAGCGGGCGCGATATCAGAAGGCCGGGGTGCCGGAATACTGGATCGTTGATCCTTTCGAACACAAAGTTGAGCAACTTGTGCTGTGCGATGGCACCTATGTGTTGCTTCCCACAACTGACGTGCTGCAGTTGACGATTCGGGAAAGTGTTTGTGTGCGATTGGACGAGGTTTGGTGATCAGCGGTCGGACAGGAACGTCCAACGTACGGCAAACATCTCCGAATCGCCCTTGCGGGGATTCGGGAATCTCGGAAAGATGCGTCGAAGTACGTGTGCTGGGGCGTCGCGAATGTCAGGGACGGCGTCACGCATGAATCTCAGGGGCCAATTGGAGTGGCGAAGTGATGACTAAGGAAAGTTGCGGCAAATCGAGTTTTTGCCTGAAGATCAGTCTCATGTCGGCGGCGTTGGCGGTCAGCTCGGCGATAATCTTCAGCACCGGACTGTCACACACCGCATGGGCGGATGAGACAACGAGTGCCGCTGCGAGCGAGGGAATTTCACTGGTTGATCCCGCGGATCCCAATCGCACAGCGCACGTTGAATATGCGTTAAAGATCGAAGGCACGCTGCTAACGCCGTCGCAGAAGGGTACCTCCGAATGGAATTTGAAAAGTTCCGGAAGATTTGCGTTTGATCAAAGACGATTTGTTTCCGACGCGACGGGTCCATTGGCACTGCGAGCTGTTCGACGCTTTGCAGCGGCGGAAACGGAATCGGTCGTTGGCAAGGACCACGCGACAACCGTGGTACTGCCACCGCAAGCCCTTTTGATCCATCTTTACGGTACCGAAATTCAATTGCTGCAACTGAGCCCCGATGTGCGACTCACACGTCCGCAGGTGGATCTGTTGCAAATCCCCTGCGATCCGATCGTGGCAGCGGGATTACTGCCAGCCAGGAATCTGAAAGACCAGCACGAAAAATGGAACGCGGATTCATGGGTGATCCCAATGCTGGTCGGCGTCGATGCGGCGGTTTCGCAATCAGCGACCTGTCAACTGAAGTCGCTGACGGCAAGCGAAGCTGTTGTGACGTTTGAAGGCACGACCGAAGGGGCAGTGACAGGTTCTGCAACAAAAGTGACACTTGCGGGTGAACTGACATTTGATCGCGATCATCAGTTCATTCGATCCTTCAAAGCCGTGCAGTCAGAAAAACGTGAGCCGGGACCTTTCAGTCCGGGACTCAACGTGAAAGCCACGATTGCGTGGACTCAAACGACTGCCGCACCAGCCAGCGATCTCCCGGACTCAATGCCGGAGCAAGTCCCGGATCAACGAAAACTGCTGCTGACTCTCGCGACACCGGGGCAAGTCTTGTTGTTGCATAATCGCGACTGGCACGTCTTTCATGAAACGCCTGAAATGGTGATGTTGCGGATGATGCATGACGGATCGCTGGTGGCTCAATGCAATATCTCGCCCTCCCCGTCAGTTCCGGTCGGAGAATTCACATCCGAACAGGAATACCTCGATGAAGTGAAGGCTGCGCTGGAAGAACGCAAGGGAACCGTGAAGTCGTCAAAAATCCACAACGACATCAACGGCTGGCGAGTGCATCATGTCCGGGCTCTCGGACAGGCCAACGAGCAAATTCTGATCTGGGACTATTTTCTCTGCACAGCAAAGTCAGGCCAACAGAGCTCGCTCATCTTTTCGTATACTGAAGAGGACGCAAAACTGGTTGTGGGCTCACCCGAGCAGATGGTCGGGACCTTGACAGTCCGGGCGAATCGTCCAAAAGTCGCCCTGCCGCGTTGAGATCGGTGATCCGTCAATTGCCTGAAAAAAGCCTCGCCAGGCCTGAGACGATCTTGCGACAAAGCCGACGACTGGTCTACGATTGGATTGCGTGTTGCATCGGGATCGTGAAGAATCACTTTCCGACCGAATGTTTGTGTCTCCTTAATCATAAAGATCCTGCGGTCCGGGGTTTTTCCCGTCCCGACCCTTTGACTGTCGAAGGAAAGTTAGAATGGCAACGCTCAGAACCGTCAGACGCTGCTCTTTGCTGCTGGCGTTCGTGATACTTATTCCTGGATCCCTCACAGCGGCAGAGAAGATTGTCCTCACGGCCGAAGACGGCAAGACCGCGCAGATTGTGGCATCGATGGTGTCCAATCGGCACATTAACCATCCGGAAATTGACGATGCACTGTCAGAAAAACTGCTGCACCGCTATCTCGAAATCTGGGATCCGCAGAAACTGTATCTGCTGCAGTCGGATATCGACGAGTTTTCAGTCGAAAAGACGTCGCTGGACGACAAGATCCTCAAGGGCGATGTGCAGTTTGCTGTCGATGTCTTTGAACGCTTCCGATCCCGCATGGATATCCGCGCTGGGAAACTGGACGCCCTGATCGATGTGGAACATGACTTCGCGGTCGAAGAAGAACTAATTCGTGACGCCAAGGACATTCCCTGGGCGACCAATGAAGAAGAGCTGGATGAGCGATGGCGCAAGCGGATCAAATTTGATCTGCTGATGCTCAAGATGGACGACACAGATCTGGTCGAAGCCCGCAAGCGACTCCACAAGCGGTATCACACCAATCAGGTCTTTCTGGATCAGACCGAAGCACATGAAGTGCTGGAACTCTATCTGTCGTCAATGACGCACTGCCTTGACCCTCACTCGACATACATGTCTCCGCAGACGCTGGAAGATTTCCGAATCGACATGGAACTCAAGCTCGACGGTATCGGCGCGCGACTAAAATACGATGATGGCTATACGATTGTCGAAGAAGTCATTGAAGGCGGAGCGGCAGGGATTGACGGTCGCCTGAAAAAGGGCGACAAGATCATTGGAGTTTCATTTGATGCGTCGGACACTTTTGTCGATGTGATTGAAATGAAACTCACCAAAGTCGTGGACATGATTCGTGGCAAGAAAGGCACGAAAGTCAAGCTGAAGGTTTTAGTACCGAAAGAAGAAAACGAAGAAGAAACGGCCGGCATCGAACGCCGGACGAAAATCTATGAACTGACTCGAACCGAAGTGAAAATCACCGAGGATGAAGTCAAAGGCAAGATTCTTGAAACGTCGGAATGGATCGATGGCCGCAAGGCCAAGGTCGGCATTCTCCGAATTCCGGCATTCTATCGCGATTTCCGTGGTGCGACTCAAGGTGGAAACTTCAAGAGCACCGCGCGCGACGTCAAGGTTGTGCTTGACGAATTCAACAAGCAGGACGTTCAGGTTTTGATCGTCGATTTGAGGTGGAATGGCGGCGGTGCACTTCAAGAGGCGATTGAGGTTTCTGGCCTGTTCATTCCGAAGGGCTCAGTCGTTCAGGTTAAGGAACCGGACACCGGAGTCCAGGCATTTGATGACGAAGATCCGGATATGTACTGGCGACGGCCAATGGTTGTTGTCTGCAATCGGTTTTCAGCTTCCGCGTCTGAGATTTTTGCAGGAGCCATCAAGGACTATCGTCGCGGCATCGTAATTGGCGACCGAACCACGCACGGCAAGGGTACGGTTCAGAACGTGGTCGATGTGGTAGATCGCCGGTCGTTGTTTTCATCACAGGACCATGGTGCATTGAAGCTGACGATCAGCAAGTTTTATCGCGTCAACGGCGACAGCACCCAGACGAAGGGTGTCACTTCCGATGTCGTGCTTCCATCGCTGCTGAACGTACGTGAGATCGGTGAAGACTCTCTTGACAACGCACTGGAATTCGACCGCATCACGCGTGCCAGCTACTCACCATTTTCTGCTCAGGTCACGGACGCCATTGTGTCGCAGCTTCAGCAGACCAGTGAAACGCGTCTGTCCACAGACAAAGACTTCACACAGATCAACCGACTGATTGCGAAGTATCTTGAACGCAAACACGACAAGACGATCTCACTGAATGAGAGTGTCCTGCGAGCCGAAGAAGAAGAATTGAAGCAGGAGCAAAAGGAAGAAGAAGAAGCTGTCAAACAAGCCAACGGTGGCGAAAAGAAGGACATCTTCCCCGAAGACTTCTACAACAAGGAACTGGTCAACATCAGCATCGACTACCTGGAACTTCTGCGAAGTCTGCAGACAGCCAAAGTCGGAAAGTAACGGCCGTACTGTTCTATCCGGGACTTAGATGAAAAAAGGAGTGCGGATTGTCGATCGCGGCAACAGGCTCCATTGATCGAGAGATTCAACATTCAGGCCCACATGGCGCAGTTGCACCGTGTGGGCTTTTTTGTGTGAGACGAGAGGCCAATGAAGTCAATTGAATCCGAACCGCGCGTCGGTGTAATCGGACTGGGATTGATGGGCACGGCAATCGTTGATCGGCTGCTGAAACACCACTATGTCCCATACGTCTGGAATCGCACGCGAGAAAAGGCTGAGCCGCTTGTGGATCGAGGAGCTGTGTGGAGTGACAACCCGATTGCAGACTGTCACCGCGTGATTGTGAGTCTGTATTCCAGTGAAGTTGTGGAATCGGTACTGCAGCGAATGAAGAGCAGTCTGCGACACGGGCAGATTGTGATTGACACGACGACCGGTGCCCCGGAACAAAGTGTCCTCTGGGAACAAAGGCTGGCGGAAGTCGGGGCCAGTTATCTGGACGCACCGATTTCTGGTTCCAGTGAACAGACGCAGCGAGGCGAAGCCACCGTGATCGCCAGCGGCCAACAACATGCGTTTGATGCTTGCCATGATCTTTGGCATGTGCTTGGTAAAAATGCGTTCTACGTCGGGGCCTGTGGCAACGCGGCCAAAATGAAGCTGGTCAGTAATCTGGTCCTCGGCCTGAACCGAGCGGCTCTCGCAGAAGGGCTTGTGTTTGCCGATGCCATTGGCATCGATGCCGGATCCGCGCTGGAGGTGCTTCGCGGCAGTGCTGCCTATTCGCGGCAGATGGACACCAAGGGAAGGAAGATGATCGATGGCGACTTTACGGCTCAGGCCAGGCTTTCGCAGCATCTCAAGGATGTCCGTCTGATGCTGAACGCCGCATCTGCCGTGGGGCTCAGCCTTCCGCTGGCCGACACCCATCGCCGACTATTGGAACGAGCTGAGGCATTGGACCTCGGTGATCTCGACAACAGCGCTGTCATTGAGGCAATTCGGAAGCCGATATGAAACGCATAAAAAAGCCACAGATGAACGCAGATAAACGCAGATCCCATTTTGAGCGGTGGCCACCACGGCCGTTTCATCTGCGTTCATCTGCGTCTGTCTGTGGCCAACAATGAAGGCGCGTGTTGAACATCAGGACAATGCTACGCCGCTGTCCACAAAGTCCACTTCGACGCGCTGCCAGGCGAAGGTGAAGATGTCGAGCGATGTGAGCTAGTCTGCTTACGTAACTTGGCGGCGATTACTCACGCGTCGGCACAATCTGCTCGCTGGTCTATTCACAGGGACTGTTTGTCATCTGGTTGGCTCTGGCACGGAGCGAGGACTTGCCGCCCGTCTGGTCCCAACGAATCTGCACAGTTGCACTGCAGATCCACAGCCGCTGGGAAAGCTAGGGTTCAGCTACGAAATACGTACTGGCCAACTCTGCATTCCCTAACATGATGCTGCGTGTCGCTTGACTCGACTTTACATACAGCATACTCTTCCTCCAGTTGGTGAACTCCAGGATATGCAATTTAGGGTGACGCAAGTTCAATATCGCCCTCGGCGTTTGGACGACCTATTGTTTGCCCAACACGAATCGCGACAGTGGCAGGGACACTCAAATGCGGTATTGCTTTTCTGGCTTGGTGATGGCGGTGTGTATTGCAGGCAGCAGCGTCTGGTTGTGGGGATTTTTCACCACCTCACCTCACCTCACCTCACCTCACCTCACCCAAATTTGGTACGTTGGTCTGCAGGAAGTCGTCGGGGTTGGAGTTCAAAACCACGAGTGAAGGCCGATTTTTGGCCGCAGCGACATTGCAAAACACAGGTGGCGGTGTGGTTCGTATTCTGAGCGTGACGCCGAGCTGCGGATGCACAAGCGTTGCTCTTGGGCAGGTGACGCTGCATCCTGGTGAGGAAGGATTCCTGACGTTCGAAATTGATCCGCGTGTTGCGAACTCCATGGCGATGCGGTTTGACTACGCCGCTGGCAAGGTGTGGCTTGAGGCCGGTTTCAAGGTCAAAGGCGACTTTGATTGCAGTGGTGGTCAACACGAACTTTCCCTGCGGTGTGGCGGCGCGTACCAGCTTCCCGTGACTTTGCCGCCCGGGGCTTCAGACCTTGGTGAAACCAGTACCAGTAGCGATGCCGGAAGTTTTATCAGGACAGTGTTGGTAAACCCCAAGACGCCAGTCACTGCCATCACGGTTCAGAATCGTCCCCCGGTGTCGCTGTGAGTCTTGAAGTGCAGGATGATGCTCAGCATATCATGCACTTGCGAGTGGATCCGACCGTACTTCAGCAGCGGAATCCAGAACGGGAATACCTGGGATTGTCGGTGACGTTGCGCGTGACATTGGCCAGCGGCGAAAGCATTAATGTTCCGTTCCCGTTTGGTATTCGCCTGGTACCTCCCATTTCCGTCGAGCCGCGAAGACTGGTGATCGGCCCGGTGCAGGGCGGTGACAGGATCCACGGCACGGTCCGGCTGCGACCGGACGGCCAGTCCATTCGTGAATTGCGGAGTGCATCGGTCGATTTGGCTGAACCAATCGCGAAGGTCTGTCATACGGAATCCGAAGGGGACGTTCTGAGAATTGACCTCGAATTGAACTCACTCGGCGTGGGACTTCATTCGATGAGTATCCCCCTGTCTGTCAGATGTGATGCCGATGATCGGCTTCATCAAATGGCAATTCCCGTCACGGTTGTTGTCCGATAAGAAGGCTCCTGTCATGCATAGACCAGCTGTGCAACAACTGGCGAAAGCCTGCGTTCTATTGCTAGTGACCCTGTGTTCAACAACCATATTGGGACAGGATTCCAGTGAACCAATCTGGGGCCCAGTCGAACGAGCAATCGAAAAACGTCGCGAACTTGCGACCTGCTGGATCTACGAGGTTGAAGGAGTCATTGTTGCGACTCCGCAATTCGTCGATGGGCAATTCAGCGATGGGGAGCGTTCTAAGGCATCTGCCCCATCGGAAGGACGTACCTACGAAACAAAGAAGGAATATCAATTTGATTTTATCAACGGTCGTGTGCGTTTGGATGATTATGAGCCATCGCACACAGAGCGGGGGATGGTCGAACACCACCTTGTGTGGCTGTTTGACGGAACCATCGGAGTTCTACTGGCGCCATACGCAAAAGCAGGTCTCTATAAGGGGTCTTCGAAAGCAGAGCTGCAACTTCCGTCCCTGTATGGGAACGTGGGCGTCATCAATCCGTTGATTTGGGCAAACGGGATATTCGAACCGACCGATATTCTGAAAAAGAGGATTTCAAAGGTCAGTGAATTAGGCGGCGAATGGACAACTGAGGGTCAATATGTAACCTGGTCCCGATCACTCGCACCGCTGCCGGTCACAATCAAACTGTTTTTCGATCCGACCAAAGACTACCAGGTTGTCCGCCAACGCGATATCTATGAGTCCCGCCCTGACGAGCCAGTGACGTCGGAGGGTTCGGTGACTGACATCACATACGACACGACTGAGGCCGGCGGCAAAGTGATTTCATGGACTTTCGCGCTGCCCGGAATGATTGACAAGTCATTCCGCGTGGTGCGAGCAGAACGAGTGGACAGTATTCCCATCGACGTTTTCCAGGAACCGGCAGACTATATGCAACCAGGCATGTACGTGACAAAAGACGGCAGGCCACATGTCATGTCGAACGCGAGGACCCTTGTGCCGTGGGTTCCCGGTTCGCCGCTCCCATCGAGACGAACATACTGGCCCTGGTTTGTGGTTCCAGCATTCCTTGGCATCGGCGTTTGGTATTTCTTCCGCAGGCGATCGTAGCACAGAAATAATTTCGTTTCCGTTTTGAAGGAGGAACAAGTAAGGCAAGCGGCGAGAAAGAAATACAGGCAATCGGGGACGCCAGTCCCTTGATGCTGTGTAGGCGATCAATCCGGGGGTTAGCACTTTCGGTTCGACGTATGGTTTTGCCGCTCAAGTGACAAGCTGATTGCTTCTGTCGAGGATCCAGAACTGGCGAGGCACATTGCGTGCCTGACTTCGGATCGCTTGCCAGGAATTCCGGATTTTTCCGTCTAACGATGCACATTTTTCCCAGGAGTGAAGCAGAATGAAACCGAAGATGTTATCTGGAAGTTTGCTAATGTTGTCGATTGGCGTAGGCGTGATTTCAAGCAGTGCGTGTCTCTATGGTGTGTGCCTGAAACACTATCATTATACGGACACGATCAAAGTCAATATTGGCGGGGGAGTTTTAATTTGCAAGTATTGGGTCCAGGAGAAAATGTGTAAGGATACATTCACAGAGGAGGCTGACGAGGGCGATCCGTACGAGGTCAATAGTTACCAGATCGATTATCAAACCGCAGACGGGCAGTATTGCCAGAATTTGTGTGTTGCGAATCAGTTTCCGCAGGATGCCGCCAGCTTTATCCCATATCAACTGTTGAGTCAGGGCCAAAATGCCTATGTTTATTGTGCCCCTGACTAATCTGACGATTGTTCCAGAGTTCAGTACCCGGCTTTTGACCGAGCCGGGTATTCTTTCTGTTCTGAAAAAACCTGCAATTTGGCCGTCCACCATGAGAGTGCGAATCGCAATTCTGGCGGGACTGTACCTGACAGCACTCACCACGTCGGCTTGGAATCACAGCATTACCATTGACGAGTCGGCCCACCTTGCTGCTGGTCTTTCGAATCTCCAGTTGAATCGATTTGAACTGTATGCGGTGAATCCTCCCCTGGTGAAAATGGTCGCGGCACTGCCGGTGCTGAAAATGCATCCGGTCACCAACTGGAGCAGTGCAGGATCCGTCTATGGAAACCGCAACGAATTTTTGTTCGGCAGCTGTTTTGTGGAGCAGAATTCATCGAGAAGTATCTCGCTTTATCGAGCGGCAAGGATCGCTTGTCTGCCATTTGGGATCCTGGGACTGTGGATGTGCTATCGCTGGGGATGCGAGCTGCACGGTGAGCGCGGCGGTTTGCTGGCCGCAGCCTTGTGGGCGTTTTCACCTTTGATTCTGGGACACGGCAGCCTCATCACGCCGGATGTTCCTGCTGCTGCGACCGGGATGCTCGCCATCTACCGTTTTCGGATTTGGCTCAATGAGACTTCTGTCTGGAATGCGATGTGGCTCGGGATTTTCGCAGGAATTGCGCTGCTGACAAAGTTTACCTGGGCTCCTTTGTTTCCCCTGATCGGCCTGTTGGGATGGATTTCCTGGCGTGCCGGGAAATGCTTCCAGTGGTCGGTTCTTCGTCGTGACCTGTTGCAGTTGCTTGTCACGTTTGTCGCCGCGTTGTACGTTGTCAATGCGTTGTATGGCTTTGATCGCAGTTTCACAAAGCTTGGTGAATACGAATTCGTCAGCAGTGAGTTCACGAAACCGTCTGAATCCGCCCGACCACACGAGTCGGATTTATCGGGCGATCGCGTGAATCGATTCACCGGCACATGGCTGGGCACCATTCCGATTCCATTGCCAAAGTTGTACCTTCAGGGAATCGACCTGCAGCGTCGGGATTTCGAACCAGGCCGGATGGGTCGGTCGTACTTGATGGGAGAATGGAAAGACGGTGGCTGGTGGTACTACTATATCATTGGACTGTTCGTCAAAGAGCCTTTAGGAGGGCTCATATTGCTGGCGATGTCGTTGGTCACCTGGATGCCGCAACTGTTGGCAGCCCTGTGCAGGCGACGTTCGACACAAATGGACGTGAATACGACCGATGGCAGCCCACATCCTGCACAGGTACCGTTGCGGGAATACGTGATCCTGCTGTTGCCCGCCGTCCTGGTGTTCGCGCTGGTGAGCAGGAGACTGGGTTCAATCATCATGTTCGCTATATCATTCCGGCGTTGCCGTTCTTGTTTGTGTTTGCCTCGCGACTCGCAGTTTTCGCCGAACGGAGTCGCATTGGTCTGTACTGTGTTCGTGCACTCATCGCCTGGCAGTTGGCGTCCGTCGTGTGGTACGGTCCGCACTGGCTGTCGTACCTCAATGAAATTGCTGGTGGTCCAGAAAACGGGGACCAATGGCTGCTTTCCAGCAATATCGATTGGGGGCAAGATCTTCTGAATCTGAAGACCTGGCAGGAGCAGCATCCTGAAGCCGATCCGTTGTTCACGGTACTGAACAGCCAATACTCGCCGACAGTATATGGAATCAAGGTCCAGTTGCCGGAGTTTCTCACCCGCAAGCCTGACGGACTAACCGTTGAAGGATCGTTCGCTGAGGAAAGCTATAGACCCGAACCCGGTTGGTACGCCATCAGCGTCACGGCGCTGCATGGGGCACGAGGCTCCGTGTTTTCACCGTCATTGACGAGTCGTGCGAATCCAGCACGAGTGGCATGGTTCAAAAATCGAACGCCGATTGATCGCGTCGGCTATTCCATTCGCATTTATCATGTTGTGTCGGACCACCTTTCGCCTTCGGCGGGTTTGCAGGAGCATATGCCATGAATCGAATTGCCGTCCGTCGAGCGTCACTTGACAGATTAACCCGGCGGGCGTTTACGCTGGTGGAGTTACTTGTCTCCATTGCCGTCATCGTCATTCTGATCGCTTTGCTGCTACCCGCTGTCCAGACCACGCGCGAAGCAGCTCGCCGGACACACTGTCGGAATAACCTGCGACAAATGGCCGTCGGTGCGCAGAATTTTCATTCAACATACGAAAGTTTCCCCGGCAATGGATGGGGATTTGCCTGGGTCGGTGAACCAGATCGAGCGGCAGGCGTTTCGCAACCTGCGGGCTGGATCTATCAACTTCTGCCGCAGCTCGAAGCGGCAAATGTGTGGTCAATCGGCGCGGGAACGACTGGCCCCGATCGTCGTCAGTCGCTTGCACAGCTTTGTGGTACGCGTCTGCCGCTTTTTAAGTGTCCGTCCCGACCCACGGACCAAATGGGGCCTCAGACAGACGTCTTCCGGTACCGCAATGCAGACACTCCGGAGTCCGTGGCGCGTACTGACTATGCGATCAATGAGGGTGACTACATCACTGGAACCGGCAGCGGACCTCAGACACTGGAAGAAGGCGATGACCCTGACTATGTGTGGAAGGACGTTTCATTGGCAACCGGCGTTTCCTGGCTGCGGACTGGAGCCAGAATTGCAGACATCACTGATGGAACGTCCAACACGTATCTAATTGGTGAAAAGTACGTCAGTACTTTTGGCTATCATCAGAAGACAGATCGCGGTTACGATCAAACCATGTTCGCCGGCGTTGATTTGGATCTTGCCCGCTGGACCCTGCAGACTCCGATTCAGGATGAAGAAGTCATTTCCGAACGAAGCTTCGGCAGCGCTCACACACAGGCCTGTTCGATGGCGATGTGCGATGGTTCCGTCAGGTCGATTTCCTATGGGATCGATCAGGACGTCCATCGCTGGCTCGGGAACAGAATGGACGGTCAAGTATCTGTGCCATGACGCGAATATCGCTTCCCCGGCTCCAATTCCGGCAAAACTGTAAGGACGCGGCTTGAGTTGCTGATCATGTGCGGCACAATGGCGGTATGGCGACAACGTCAGAAAATCTCAGGCAGCGCGTGCAGATCGTTCCAGCAGGCAAAAACGCGGATGCGGCCGCAGTGCGTGTTCCCGTGCGCCGCGTGCTTGGCAGCAGTGGAAGCAGCATTGTCATTCATGTCGTGGCACTGCTTGGTTTGAGTCTGATCATGTTGGCTCAGCAAGACACGTCACCTCCGTTGTCAACTGAAGTCCACTTTAATGAGCTGCCGGGCGAAGGTGAAGAGGTGTTCGACTTGTCTGATCCGGAACAGTTTGAGATTGAAACAACTCCACTAAATCTGCCGGAAACCACGTCCCTGATCATGCCGGATTCCGGAGCGGCGGCGGAAGCAAAAATTGATCTGACTGCATTTGCGTCGAGCAATGTGAGTCAGTCTGGTTCAGGAATTCCGAATGCTGTTTCTGCAATTGCTTCCGGAATCAAGGGACGCGTTACGAAAGCGGGAGGCCGCACCGGAGAAGTGCAGTTTTCACTCGCATGGCACAGTCTGAACGATATCGATCTGCATGTCATTGTTCCGTCGGGAGAACACATCTCCTATTCACATCGCACATCCGTTTGCAGGGGGAACCTGGATGTTGACATGAATGCGTCGACGACGAGCGACATGGATAAGTCGTCTTCGGAGGAGCCGGTTGAAAACGTCCGCTGGCTGGATCGAACTGCTCCGGCGGGCCGGTTTACAGTCATTGTGAATCAGTATGAATGGCGCCGCGGGCACACAGAGGATCCCTTCCAGTTGCTGGTCAAACTGGGTGATCTGACGCAACTCGTTGAAGGAGATGTCACTGCTCGGAAGAATGTGTCCGTTCATCGGTTTCAGTACATCAAGTCATCTCTTTCAAAAGCTCGGCGAGAAAACCTGGCCGCAGAACTCACCGCACTGCAGGAGCGCGAGGAAGTGCAGGCCACCGAGCTGTTAGAACGAGCTCGCAACGTACCGAATGGCCGTGATCGCGATCGCATGATGATGTCAGTCATCACGAAGTTTCCGCATACCG
Organism: Planctomycetaceae bacterium; assembly: GCA_037719765.1. GTDB lineage: Bacteria > Planctomycetota > Planctomycetia > Planctomycetales > Planctomycetaceae > SXXK01. The sequence continues at coordinate 20,480 of JBBJME010000036.1, read as the reverse complement.
ACGCTTCCATTCGCGCGATGCAGGAACTGGACCCGATTGAGAAGAATTAAGGGCTCAGGAGTTTTCCTCCTTTTTGCCGAATTCCGGTCGCGAACGGCAGATTCTGCGATTTTTGCAGTGCCAAATGTCCTCATTGCAATGTGGGCCAACTGGATCCGGCAAAACGCGAGAACTTCTCGCATAGATAGGCGATTCAACCCGGCATCTGGCTGAGATCTGAAGCGACGAAGCAAGCTGCTGATTCTAAGTGGGATAAGCTTCCAGCTTGTCAAGTTTGTCAAAAAGTCGCAGGGTGCGTAAAGTGGAGCGGAACGCACCACTTACAGATTCCTGAAATTCTGCGACGATCCGAATCGTTCGCGCACTGTCGCTGCTCGTTCGCTGATGACCTGCACGGCAATGCGCGTCTCCCGAAACAGCAGGATCGACCCATACACGAGTGCGGCGACAGCAGCCAGACCAGCAGCGACACCGGCAAGTTCCAGCGGAAGGACGATCGCCGCCAGTTGAATCGACGCAGTCACGGCACCCAGCAGCGACACGAATGCCGCAAGCGCAAACGCACCCAGCGCCACATAAAAACTGCGCAGTGATCGCAGAAGAAGCAACGTTCGGTCTTCGGCAGCCCTCAGTTCCCTGAGCCGCCGTTGTGCTTCGGGGCAACTCAGATCCGTCGTCCCTTCCAACTGCTTCGACAATTCCCGCGCCCGATCCGCTCCGCGAGCAAGGCGATTGCTGGTACTCATGATCAGCACGGACGAAGCATTGGTCAGGATGGCAGGAGCCACAATCAGCGAGAGGACAGCAAACGGGTTGGAGTCCATTTCACAGTGTCTCTGCCGCTGCGGCCACTGGCACGCGGAACTTCCTGATGATGCCTGTAATCACACCGAGCACCTGTCGCGGCGATACGGCAGGTGTGCTGGAAATGGCTGGCACGAGATGATTTGTTCCTTCCTGCACTGTGCAGAGAATCACGGCATATCGATCGTCCATTGCGGCGACCAGGCAACCAGGTTGTGGTGGAGATTCGCGATTTACGACGATGAAATCACCGCTGGCGATGTTGAGCGGCAGAAAGCCGTTACCCTCCACTCGCAGACAGGCAATCTCAGGGCCTTCAAAGACCGTGCCGAAAGAAACAGATTCGTCCGAAGCCACCGACGGTTGAATCGGCCCGCTGGTCGCCGCCGTCCCGATCAAAGTGACCGACAGACGATTCTGCGGAGCATCGGACAGCTGAATCGCGCGGGACATATTCTGCTCCCGGCTGATTAGACCCTTGCGCTCCAGCGCTTTCAGGTGACACATGACACCGTTGGGAGAACGAATGTTGAAATGATGTCCGATTTCCCGAACGGTGGGGCCGTAGCCACGATTGATAATCTTGTCCCGCAGAAACTCGTAGATTTCACGCTGGCGTTTCGTGAGCGCAATTCGCTTCGTAGGACTTTGCATGCGAGTTTTTCCCTGAGTCACAGCGGTGGATCCGTTTGACCGGATGCTGTCTGAATAATCTTCTGACATGGAATCTGATAATGCGTTGATCATGATCAATTTTCTCCTCTGCTCCGTATTCCACAGGCCTAAGTCCCCGCGCCGCAACCTTCTTTTTCGTCACACCATAAGAGGGAACATTTCAGCCCGAAGCTTCAGCGAGGTACCAAGCCATTGGTTGCGAAAGCTTCGGGATTCGGCGGAATTCACAACGACGAGATGCAAACCGAATGCCAGTGGAGTAAACGGAAATACAGTGTGGTGGAAAGTTCTCGAAGTGACATCAATCCCCATCGCACTTCATGAAAAACTTACAAAAGTGATGCGTTTCTATTCAAATCGAGACACGACCGTGCGGTTTTTCTCATCACAGATGCCAAAAGTTCGTCCATGCGACACTCCATGTTAGGGGTGACAGTTGTACTGTACGCAATCGCGTCCGAAATTCACATGAAATCTTGGCAATTCCCCCGTAACTGTTCGAAAGCCGACGCAAGTTCTCGGCAAATGACTCGTTACGGCGGGATTTGCAAATGAGGTGAAAGTCCGAAAGAGATGGGGTGATTCTTGCGACGAAACTCACACGGTGCAGATACTTCTCATCCGAAATGTCACGCCGCTGGCAATCCAGAATGTCGACGCAATACCCAACAGTATTCCGAAATCGGAACCCGGAAACGCGCCTGTCTGAATGATGATCGCCGGTCGGTAATACTCCATGACCGACAGCCATGAGGCGCTCTTCGCCCAGTCCTGAAACTGTGCCAGAAAATTCAGCAGGAATGACGCGAGCATGATCGCAAAGATGACACCAATCGCACGACCACGGCGATCACTCAATGCAGACAGAAAGAACGCAAAACTCCCCACCGCCAAATAGACGGCGGCGAGATTGGCCATCACCATCATCGTATGAGAGACCGACAACCGCATTTCAGGCTGTACGTTCAACGATGCCGTCAGATGGCCGACATAACCAAATGACAGGATACAAACACCGGAAGCCAGCCAGCCAATTGTCTCTGCCGAAAACACTTTCCAGCGCGACACCGGCAGACACAGCAGGAAATCGGCCGTGCCCCGATCAATTTCCCCGGCAGGCATGCGAGAACAATACATCACTTCGTGAGCCCAGATGAGTGTCAGGACCGTCGGATGGACCCACAGGAAAGCCTGTGAAAGCTGCGACGACATTTGGTCGCCGGGATCAACTCCCAGCAATGCTGTAATCAGCGGTTTGACTATCGGCATTTTGTCAAACATCGTGTGAATGTTGCCGAGGATCTTTGGCAGCAGCGCGGTGAGCAGCCCCATGATCGCGCAGAGTCCAAGGCTGAACCACAGCACCGGCCAGCGAACTTCCATCCAGATTTTGCTCAACAATCCAGACATACATTGAATTCCTAATGTCAAAATCGCGATGTCCAATGAATCGCAGCCTGTTTATGTGCCAGTGACCGACGTCATGCGGGCGACTCCTGACCGGGGCACTTGCGATTCATTGGTGATTCGACAGTGGTCATTGATCATTCCTGATAGTACCGTCGAAACAACACTTCCAGCGCGGGTGAGCCGATGACAACATCGGCAAAGTGCTGCCCAGCCGCCCACTGCATGAACGGTGTCGATGTGCCCAACAGCTCCAGAACACAGGTTCGGTCGCGAAGCGATGGTGGCACCATCAGTGCAATCGTCGATGAATGCTGCTCAGGTGACGAACTCGGCCTGTATTTCACATCCACGCCGCCAGGCCACTGAATGTCAGATGCCCGTTGCCGTTCCTGTAACGTAACCACGATTTGTCGCGGTGCCTGAGCCTTCAAAGCGATCAGTTTGGAATCTTCCACGATCTGTCCGTCGCGCACGATGGCAATGCGATCGCAAAGCGTTTCCACTTCACTCAGCGTATGACTGGAGAACATCACCGTGCGCCCTTCACTCGCCAGTTCCCTCAGGCACATCATCAGCGTGTCCTGCATGAGCGGATCGAGTCCGGAGGTGGGTTCATCCAGAATGACAAGTCGTGGCGAATGAGCGAGCGCCAGCACAAGGGCCACTTTCTGGCGATTTCCTCGTGACATTTTTCGCACAACAAGGTCGGGTTCAAGACGAAATCGCTCAGCCAGTTTGAGCCCATTGGGCAGCAGGTCGCGGCCATGAATCTTCGAAATCATGCTGAGTCCGCGACGGGTGGTCAGCCAGGAATACAGACGCACATCGCCAGCTACATAACCGACATCCTGACGAATGGTCGAGCCGTCGCTCCAGCAATCCTTCCCAAAAATCCTGGCCGTCCCCGAACTGGCTCGCAGCAGCCCCATCAGGACTCGAATCGTGGTCGATTTTCCAGCCCCGTTCGGGCCGAGGAATCCAAAGATCTCACCGGCGTCGATTGTCAGATTGACATTGCTGATCCCGCGCCGCGAACCGTAGGTGCGACTGAGGTCTTTTGCGACGATAACGGACATTTGTGCCTTTCAAACGATCCTTCCCGTTGAGCCGTGGTTTGGATTCTTCCGAATATGACGGCTGGCGTCTACTGTGACTTCGAAGGCGGAAGCACGAACCAACACCGTGACGTCGAATTCCCGTTGAAGGGAAGAGTTAATGTCGTGCGAATTGGACAAGAAGACCGAGCAGGGGCAATTTTGATACAGTCGCGAACCCCGACTCGCCGAAAGCTGTCTCATTCATCGCGTAGAAACTTGAATGCCCGCAGTTCGAAGGCTACGATTCGCCGTGTGCATGGTGGCTATAGCTCAGTTGGTTAGAGCGCCAGATTGTGGTTCTGGAGGCCGCCGGTTCAAGCCCGGTTAGCCACCCTAAAGAAGCCTCATTCGTATTGACTGCGAATGAGGCTTTTTCATTGGGATTTGCGGATTTTGTGCCGTCTTCAGGGGTCGCGATTTGTGTTTCGTCAGTGCCCGCCGAATTGACAGGAAATGACCCTGTTTCCCGAGAGTTGGTGCAACAACTAACTGGTGCAACGAGCTTTAGGACATATCTTGACGCCGGAACGGAATCCCTGCCGTCGGTCCCCGTTTCTCGCATTTCCTGGTGATCAGTTTCGAGTCGGCCCCGTTCGTCGCATTTCTGAATGCCGCCGGTAAGCAGAGCTGTTTCAAAATCTCCTTGAACAGTTCTGGCTCTGCCTTGGCGATTGGTTCAGCAGGTCGAAGCGTCCGGGCCAAAGTACTGGATCAGGTCCGCAATCAACGAACTCTTCCCCACTCCGGGACTGCCGGTGACTTCGATTCGAAACATCATACCGAGCGATGAAATGTCGGGAGCGAGACCGTTCGCTGCCACAGTGATCAACCTCGCGATGCAGAGTTTATCACCCGCGCGACAGGCGACGCTGAGTTGGTCGACGTCGACAGAAACCTCAGGAATCGGTTGCAGGATGGCTGCGATTTTCGCGATCGTGGTGCCTGGGCCGAAGAACGCGCGGACGCCCATGTCGCGCAATCGCTGATGATCTGATGGCGGACTGATTCCGCCGACCAGCAGGCCGACATCCGCGCGGCCGAAGGCCTGCAATGCAGCGATGACCTTCGGAACCAGCGTTCGCCTGTTTGAACATCATGGACGGGATCGGCAGTACGGCCTCGACGCCCGCCATCACGCCAAGCGAGGCAACGCAGCCACCCTGCGCGAGGAGATGGACCGCAGTCGTCAGGAGCGCACCGCCAACCGTATCCACCACCAAATTTACTCCCGGCTTTCCAATTGCCTCGACGATCTGTTTCCTGAGTCCTTCTGCTGCAGGAGCGAACACATGCTGGACACCGAGTTCCTGGAGCTGCTTCCGTTTGTCTGCGGATCGCGTCAGCCCCACAACCTGCAGCTTATGGGCGACTTAAACCCGGATACTGATGCCTCCGTCCACCACAATCACCTGGCCCTGAATGAGGTCGCTCAAGGGACTGCACACAAACAACCCGGTGTTCGCAACGTCGGAGGGCTGCAGCATTCGATCGCGGACAAGAATCTGTTCTCGCACAGACGCCAGCATGCCTGCGGATCCAGGCAGTGTCTTAATGGCGGCTGTTTCGACAATGCCGGGCATGACGGCGTTGAAGTTCACTCCCGTTTGCCCGAGTTCAAACGCCAGATGACGTACGAGACTTTCCAGCGCGGCTTTCGACGTTCCGATGAGTCCGTAATTTGCGATCCCTCGGATTGAACCGTGGCTGGAGATTGCGATCACGCGCGAAATGTCCGGAGATGCCTTGAACAGCGGAAGTGCCGCCTGAGTCAACCACAACATCGGGGCGGCGTTCATCCGCAGGATCGAATCGAAGCCCGCCGGTGTCACCTCCGTCAACGGGCGAAATCCACCGGCTGCCGCGTTGCTCACGACGATGTCCAGCTTCCCGAAGTGTTCGCCGATCACATCGATCATCGCCTGCACATCGTCGCGTTCCGAGACATCTGCCCTCACCGCGATTGCCTGCCCGCCCTGCCCTTGAATCTGATTCACCAGTTCCAGCGCGGCGTCCTGTGACTTGAGGAAATTGACGACTACGGCCGCCCCGCTGGCTGCCAGAGCTTCCGCCAGGCTCGGCCAATGCCCTGCGATGCACCGGTCACTAAGGCCACTTTGCCGTTCAGGTTGATCACTTTGTGACCTCCACATCACACGGTGATTCAGAACACATCGTTGCCATTCTGCACGATCCGGTTTTCATGCTGTCTTCGGACCCGGTTTCGTATCCTTTCTGTGCCGTGATCTGGTCACTCAGAAACTTTTCAAACGCATACAGCCGCTCTTCGCAGCGCCCCAGAATTGCGCGATCTTTCGCAGCCCGCGCCCCGCGCTGTACGCGGGAAAAGATGCTGATGTCTTCTTTGAGGATCTGATATGACAACCAACCCGTAAAGTGTCCCCACAGGTACGCGGTCAGTTTTGAAAACGGATTGTGCCGCACCGACTGGCGTCCGTACTGCCAGACATTACTGACGGATGTTTCGCCAGTGAGTGGTCTCACGGTCTGGACGAGCGTTAACGAACTGGTATTGGATATCATCAGATTTGGAAAGACATGATGATGTTCGTACGCCGGGGCAAATGAGACCCCCAGAATACTCATAATGAACCTCTCATAGACTTTGAGGAGCTTGTCGATGAGACGCGGCGTGTTGAATGCTGTGAAGAACGACGTCGTAAACTTCGCGAACTCATGATTACTCTTCGATTCGCCAGGATCTTCGCCAAATGTCTGCGCATGGATTTCCGGTATGTGATAACTCTCCAGCGCCGCTTCGACGGGGATTTTCCAGTTTGCCGGTAACGGCAGAATTCGACTCACCGCCAGCCTGGATGTGGGAACGGTCGTCCATTCTTCAATGCGATCATACAGGTGCCCGAGCCATTCCCTGAGCGACGGACCTGAATTCGAAATGCGGACGAACAGCAGGTCACCGCATTGCTCCAGCGGAAACGAAGCCAGCCTGTAATGTTCCCGATCGAAGTTCGGAAAATTCTTTGCCGCCGGAATCTTGCGCGTCCTTCCGTCCACTCCGTATTCCCAGCCATGAAACGGGCACTTCAGCGTTTCACTTTGTCCTGTCGCCGATGACACCAGAGTGCAATGCCGATGGGCACACACGTTTCGGAAGGCGACCAGTTTGCCGTCAAAGTTTCGGACGACCACAGGGACCCTGCCAACCTCTGTGGAAAGATACTGCCCCGGCTGTTTGATCGACGAGACCAGTCCAATCAGCTGCCATGTCGCCTCAAAGACATGCCGAGCTTCCTGCGCGAGGACGTCTTCCGCGAAGAAACTTCGCGGTTCCAGGGGAGCCTGAAATGACACCGGTGACTGGTACATTATCGAATCATGTTGATAGAAACTGGACTCATCCGTTCACAGGACGTTCGACTGTCAACTCCCTGCCTTCAGCCATCCTGTTCGATACCCATTCACTGTGAGCAACCGATCCCCATTGTGGCCCTGAAGCTGGAAGTCCCAGACAGCTCCGGAGTCTGATACATGTGACTGCTGGATGCGGACGATGCAGGGCTCTCCAGGGTCCGGCAGTCGACCAAATTCAATCTGATCGAATCGCACTGGAAGACTCGACATCTGGTGCCGATGGAACGCAGCGTATCCGACTGCACACAGACATGCATCCATCGTCGAGCATGGCACCGTAAAGCCCTTAGCCCGAGAGCTGCCGAACAGCTGGACAGGAGCAGAAGCGGCGATACGTCCCAAGATCGTCTGTCCATCGTCTGCGATTTCGCGAAGCTCCTGGAATTCCGGGCCGTGGTACATCAGGTCTTCCGGAGTCGCATACGTGATTCGTTTCCAGACAGAATTCGCGGGCAGTTGAAATGCCGTGGCTGAAGAGCTGCGGCGAAGAACGTCTGCTCGAATGTCAAAGACAGCCCGGAAGAATTCACGATCTTCTTCAACCATTCGGCCATCACGTCGGCGCACGTCGGCCAGCAGTCGACATTCAATCGCCCCTTCTGCGGTCGGACGAGTCTGCACAGTGACGGCGAGTGGATCGTCGGTCGAAAAACGAATTGCCTGCAACGCCTGAGCCTGAGTACAGATCCCCGCATTCGTATTGCCGGTTCGTGCCCGGACCGCTTCGGCCATCAATTCCAGTGCGACGACAAACGGCAACGTCGCTCGTCCTCGAACGCGGTGCTGTGACAGAAAACGATCAGACACCGGGTTCAGGGTGACAACACTGGAACAAATCCCGTCCGACTGCTCAGTCACACCTGATGGAAGCAGCGGCAGAGAGGCCTTGTCAGGGACGGCATTTGTAGATGACACACGATCTGCGGGAAAGAACTTGCGAAAGTAGCTGTCATCCGTAATCAGGACTTCCGGTTCGTTTCCACCAGTCTCCAGTTCGCGCATGAAATGCGCAATCCCCTCGGCAGCCGGCATGAACTCCATGTCGATCATTTCCAGCGCCAGTCTGGCTTCCGGCTTGGTCGCCATGCCGATATCTCCCCAGGCGTGCCAGTGAAATGTCAGACTGCGAACGGCAGGCCGCTGAGTGCGATAGCGATCGACAATCTTCGCCATCATGTCGTTGGCAAGAGAATAGTCCGTGTGTCCGTTTGCACCGAAGCGTCCACTGATGGAACCGAACGTGACGAACCACTCCAGCGGGTCTGAGTCTGTGGCCTGCATGAGTGCCAGCGAACCGTCGATCTTGGCTCGAAGACATTTTTCGACCTTATCAGGCCGTTTACGGTCAAATCTGGCATCCTGACCGGCTCCGGCTCCATGAATGACACCCTGAACAGGGCCAGCCTGCGGACGGATGCTTCGGATCGTGTTTTCGACAGCCGCGAAATCAGCGACATCGCAGCAATGGTATGTCGCGAGAATTCCTTGTTTCCTGCATTCTCGCAGTGTTGCATCGACCTCAATCGCCTTCTCGGTATTTCGCCACGCCTCAACGGGATTTTCGCCGCGGGACGATGCTTCCTGCATGATTTCTCGCCGAACACCGCTGCGGTCATGAGTCACCTGGCGTACAAATTCATCGCTGAGATGCGGGACCGGGGCGGTGCCGAGCAGATGCAGTTTCAGGTCGTATTTCTTTGCCAGCGTCATCGCAATTACGGCCGTAATGCCTCGCCCTCCACCGGATACAATCCATGTACCGCCACGAGTGATGTTCTTCGCGGGAGCGGAACCAGTTAACGGCGACGGCACAGCCTGCACACAACATCGTTCAGGTTCAGTTGCGCGAGGCGAAGACCGAAACGCGATCTCCATATCATAGGACGGAACTGCCAGTTCCTGCAGCACACCGCTGGTGATGTCCTGGTGCGACATGCTGCTCGCCACATCGATCACTTTCATCGGAGTCGTCCTGAATCCTCGCATCCAGGCCTCAATCAACATCGCTTTCACCAGCCCGCCGATCGCTTCGATTGACTGCACGTTCCGGCCACTGAATCCATAGTCACCACCCAGCCGAGTCACCGCCACAACGCTGGCATTTTCCATCTGATTGGCATCGATCGTTCGCTGCATCCACAGCTGACAGATGCGAAATGGAGCTTCCAGCGCCGCTGTTCGCCGATGTTTCCAGTCTGCTTCGGTCAGGTTCTTCATGGAATCGTCATCAAACGCCATCGTCAGAAACAGATGCGGTGTCGCAGTCTGCTGCCACAGGTCGCTCAGCGTCTTCTCGATCAATGCGATGGGTGCCGAGGTGCCGAGGACAATCGCTGTCTGCCCAAGTTGCCGGATGCGGTCCGCCAGTGATTCCGCAAGAACATTCGCTCCAAGGATCAAAGCCGCTCCATGCAGTTCCGGATTGAGTGGCATTCTGCCGCGCCGCGGAGCCGGGACAACTTGCAGTGCATAGCGGTGCGTCTGTCGTTTGGGCGTCGTGTCGGCCGGTTCGTCGATCGACTCTGCGCCCGTCGTTGATTCCACTGGAGCGTCCGCAGTCTTTGAGAATGCGGGATTTCGACGATCCCGCAAAACGGCAGCCGCAAACCGCACAGATGATTCTGCTACTCTCGCACCGGCGGCGATGCCCTGCAAATGTGCCGATTCAGTGGCGTTCCAGTAGTGTTTCGCAATGAGCGTGGCGACCGACTGATGAACGAGCGAACGGAGTGTCGCACGGATTTCCGTGCGATACGTTTCTCCCAGCAGTACCCCGCGCTGCCCTGCGGCCTCTATTGAAAGCAGTTCGCCGTTTGAGGGGCTGAACCACTCGGATGAGATTTCATGGATCGGATCTGTACCGCGAATAGATTCCTTGCGGATTCCGCCCACGTAGTGTTCGGCGACAGTGGGACTGCTTACTGGCGTGACGGCCTTTTCTTCTTTGCGGCCATCGTACCCGGAGGCTGACGCCACCCGGCTCGCCGGAGTGATATTGATTCCAGAAGAATCGGCACCACAGGCGTGGCGAACCAGAAACTCGCGAATCCCTCGCAGCGTTCGAAATCTTGCCTGGCCAATTGATTCCAGAGTCAGGGACTCGAGGTTGAACTGCTCACGCATCTCCCCGATCAGCTGAGCCAGTTTAATGCTGTCGAGCCCGAGATCCGCTTCCAGATCCGCATCCACATCCACGATGTCTCGCGCATATCCTGTCTGGTCAACGACGTAGTCGATCAAGAGAGCGTCCAGTTGATCATTCGGCGGCAATGTGCCGCGATGCTCTGCCTGATGATTTGCATGACCGCTGCCCTGGTCAGAGGCAGCGATCGAGAATTCCGGCACTGCCTGGACAGCCGGGCTGTTTTGTTTCTGGAATGGTTCGGGTGCTGACAAGTTCTGGCTCGCTGTGGCATTTTGCGCCGCCAGCGTCAGAGCGACCCGAACCGCATCGTCCAGCGTTCGCACGGAATCCATTCGCAGCGATTCCGGGCGGACCGTCAATCCAAGCCATTCTCCAAGCTCGCCAAGAATCTGAGCTTTCTTGATGCTGTCAATGCCGAGATCTGCTTCCAGATCCGCTTCGAAGTCCACAATGTCCGGGGCATAACCCGTCAGTTCGACGACCAGGTCTCTGGTAAAAATCCGCAACTGCGCGTCTGAAATCGCCGGAGCGGTTTTCGCAGGCAGCATGGGCCGCAACGCAGCGTCAAATCGCGACTGAGGCAACTCTGTCGGACGCACCGCTCGACCATTCACGGCTAAGTTGGTGTCCAAAGCAGACGGCTTGACAGCAATTTCGTTTGATGGCGTGGTTGACTTGCGCGTCGCGCGGCGCGAACGCGTCACGTCAAAGACAGTTGGAGCGGGTGTGACTGATACTGTATCGCCCACCTTTTCGCTAAGTGGTGAGTTTGACAATGGACCCGGCGACGCGGCAAGCTGTGGCACATGGACATTTGCGACACACTCCAGCACTGCATGCACTAACTGCATTCGTTCTTCAAACGGCTGTCCGGGAACATCAAGGCTCAGACAAATCGCCTGAGAATCGACGATGTCTCGGTTCATCCGAGTGAGCACATCATTGGGACCGACTTCGAGAAGGACTCGGAAGCCTTCCCCCAGCATCCGCTGAATTGAAGGCATGTACATCACAGGCTGAGTCAGTTGGCGCACAAGGCTGTTGCGAATGCTGGACGGTTCGGCCAGATACTGGACGCTGGTGGCTGACAGAAATCCGCACACCGGCGGCCGCATCGGAACGCTCGCTGACATCCGTTCAAATGCCACTTCCGCTGCCGCAAGCAGTGGTGTATGAAACGGCGCGGGAACCGGAATTGACAATGATGGCAGGCCCTTCTGGTCCAGCAATGCCTTCGCTGCCGCGATGCCTTCACGACTGCCGGCAATGACAGTTTGCCGTGTCGAATTGAGATGCGTCACAAACGCGGTCAGTCCGGCAGGTTTCAGAATCGCATCCACTTCATGCACAGCTGCACGGATCGATAACAGGCCGCCGGGAACTCGCATGTGGGACATTACCGCGTTGGCACGATGCTTCGCCAGTTCGATTGATTGAGACAGCGTCGTGACGTTCGCTGCCAACGAAGCCGTAAACTCCCCAAAACTGTGGCCCAGCACCGCGTCCGGCGCAATCCTTCGGCCTTGAGTGCATCAATCAGGGCCGCTGAAACACCCAGAACCCAAGCCTGAGCCCACCACACGTCTTCACCGGGCTTGATCGCTGGATTGCCAAACACAGAACTCAATCGTGGCAGATTACCGGCAGCGTAGAGATCATCGACTGTTGCCAGTGTGCGGCGAGCGTAATCGCTTGACGAAAAGACCGACGGTGTTTCAGGGTAGTGCGACCCCTGCCCCGGAAACAGCCATGCAACTCGAGAAGTTTCGCCCTGTGTGTGCCACAGGATCACGCGTTCCCGATCCAGCAGCGTCCTGAATTTTCCAGCTTCGACCGACTTAATGGCTGCCGCCAGTCGCTCGCTCAACTGTTCCGCGGAAGCCGCGAGTATAACCGCACGGAATTGATCGCCGGTCACGAAGTGTGATGAAGCCAGTGTCGATCGTTCACTGTCGCGCTGAATACGGCAATCGCGATCAGCCAGAAACTCATCCGGTCGGCTGATCGCATCTCTCAAGAGTCGTAACAGCGAATCACTTGAGGTCGCTGCAAATCGGAAGCGCCGCAATGGACGGTCGGAGGTTGCAATGGCAGTAGCAGTTGTCATTGTCGGAGAGACTTGTGGTTTCAAAGGACTTGAAGGTTTCGGTGTGACGTCCGGGATTTTTTTCCGGCGAAGATTTGGGTTCACGAGTTGAGTCTGCAGCACGATGCCGTCACTGGATCGAGCGGCAATGGCGATGGGTTCCGATTCGCCAGTCGATCTCAGCGTCTCTGCTGCAATCCGGACCAGTGAGTGGCCTCCGCACAGATATCCGATTTTACGAATTATCTGAGCGTCAGCCGAATTGAGCACGTCCGCTTGTCGTTCTGCCGATTCGCTGCGTTGAGTCACATCTCCGAGGATTCCGTAAATTGGAAGATCCAGACGCTTTGCATCAGACAGCCGACACAGCATCAGGGCGACGACTCCCTCGCCGGGAATGATCCGTTGACAATTCTCTGGAACATCTTCTGGTCGGCCTGTTCGCACAAGGCGATGATGCATGTCCAGCGATTCGAACGCAGAGAGGCTCATCGATCTCTGAGCCGTTCCACAGACAACCATGTCACAGATCCCGGCTCGCAGCTGATCCGTAGCCACCGCCAGCGCGGCAAGACCTGATGCATCGTCACTGTCCAGCGCACAGGCACTACCCATCAGGTCAAATGTCTTTGCAACTCGCGATGCCAGTGTACTGGCCGTAAAGCTTCCGGTTTCATCCAGCAACGCAGGCCGGTTCTTAAGGACGGTTTGACGAAACTCGGCGGCGATCTGTTGAGCCAACTGATTCGGCAAGCCGTGTCGCTGCATAGCCGCCGCCAACTGCCCGCAGATTTCAGGCAATCGCATACCGACCTGAAGTTGATCCCCGAATTCGCCCCCAAAGATCGCGCCGATCACCACGCCGACTCGCTGACGATCGACCGGGAAATTATTCACTGTGCCGCGAGGCTGCGTCTCGGACGTTCCCGCGGCCATACCGGGTGAGATATTCAGTCTTCCAGTGCCTGAGCCACAGCATCGATCAGCATCATCTGAACGGGATTCGATTGCCGAAACGGTTTTGGCGGAATTCGATAACGAGCACCGTCAAAGGAAGTCAGTTGAATCCTCCGCGACAATGGGGCGATTGAGGGTCCGCGGACTGCTGCCCGCTGAAACGCCGGTCCGTTGCCGCCAGCGATCCGCAGCGTCACGATTGCTGAACGAGACGAATCGAGGATCGCCTTGAACTCTGTCAGGCTTTTCGCCCCGGCAACCACGATGCCGCGGCCGACGATCGCAATGGGTTCATTGGACAGAGGGAAACCGAAACCGGATGTCAAAGAAGCTGGTTGTGACAGACTTCCGGCATTGCCGCCCAACTTCGGGGGAGCTGTGACTCCGCCACAAGCTTCCTCCACGACGACATGTGTATTCAGCCCGCCAATCCCAAACGCACTTACCGCTGCGCGCCGAGGTCGCAGGTGCAGCGATTGCTCTGGCCACGGTTCGGTATGCGTGACGACTCGCACAGGCGACGTTGTCCAGTCGTAGTTGTGATTCGGTTGCTCGAAGCGAAGTGACGGAGGTATCTGCCGTCGCTGCATGGCGATCAGAACTTTCACAAGACTGATCAGGCCTGCCGCTTCCAGCGTATGCCCGATGTTGGACTTCACACTTCCCAGCAAAAGTCGATCGGCAGAAACCCTGCCCTTTGAAAAGGCCGGACTGCTGTTTGCGAGGTTTCGCAGCGTCTCCAGTTCCGTTGCGTCACCCAGCTGAGTGCTCGTGGCATGGGCCTCCATGTAGTCAATATCCAGTAGTACGGCGCCTGAGTAAGCTCGTTGCAGCGCCAGCATCTGGCCTTCCATGCGCGGAGCCCACAGACTGCGGCCTTTACCATCGGATGCCGTTCCCACGCCGCGAATCACGCCCAGGATCGGCAGATCAAGTTGCCGCGCGATACTCTGAGTCGTAATGACAATCGCAACGTATCCTTCGGAACTCACGAGCCCGCTGGCACCATCATCAAACGGACGTGAATCTGTGGCTGTACAGGCCTGCGAATGTGAAAACAGAATGAGATTATCGATGTTGTTGTAAGTCGCTCCGCCGACAATCGCACTGTCAATGCGGCCTGTTCGAATCGCCATCATCGCCTGTGCAAGTGCAACCAGCGACGAAGCACACGCGGCATCAATCACAGAACGTGGCCCGGTCAATCCGAGAATTTTCGCCGCCAATGCAGCCGCTTGGTATGCATGGAAACGCGGCAGTGCTTCGACATGCCGCGATGGTCGCTTTTCACGAATTGCGTGAGTTACTTCAGCAATGATCTTGTTTCGAATATTGACCGGCAGTTCACGAAATGCCTCCAGATCATCCACAAACGACAAGGCTTCCTCAATCTGAGTTCCGAGGCTGAGTCCACCTTCGGACTTTGTGCCGCCGGAATGTCCGACGTACAGGCCAGTACACTTCAGCCGCTGATCATTGGGAGCCAGTTCGGCATTCTGCCAGGCGGTTGCCGCCACTTCAGCAAAATGAACATGAACCGCATCAAACAGACGTTCTGTCTCGGTCGTCAGCGGACAGAGGCTTCGATTGACTGGACGCTCCGGAACAATGCCTCCGAGTGTCGTATAAGACGTGCCGGTCTTCCCCTTTTGAGGATCGAAATACAGCGATCGATCACATCGATCTGCCGGCAACTCACCGTAACCCGTGCGGGCATTGAACAGCAGATCAGCAAATGCCTCGACGCTGTCCGCCCCGGGAACACGGCAGGCCATTCCGACGATCACAATCGGTGAGTTCGTATCAGCCGACATGGACGGTCTCCGACTTCCGAGCGGGAGAGTTTGGAATCTGACGCTGAATCTCTGTGATCAACTTCGTAAATTGATGAATGAACTGTTCAGCCTGCGAATCAGTGAGTTGCGGACTTGTCGTGTCGCTGGTTTGATCCACTTCAAGGATCAGCAAGCCGTCTTCGAGAGCATTCCTGACGGAAAGTGGATTTTCCAACAGGTCATTCATTGTTGCGGTCGTCGCGATCCATCGCACCGATGCATTCGTCATCGCAGCGACGTGCAGCATCAGGCCCTGCCCTGAGTGTTCGATCAGCCACTGCCCGCCACCTGGACCTGAGAGTTCGAGACCGATCAGCGTGCCACGATGCGCTGTATCGCCTACTGACGATGCCGAGCGTCGTTCCTCGCTGTTCACAAACTGATTCCATACTTTCGCATGCGTCGTCGTTGCCATAGGTTCGGGCGGCTTCGTTTGTCGCATGTAAAAATCACGCAGATGTTCGACGGTCAGTGCAGGCACGTCCGCGACACCGCATGTCTCCATGGCGTGCTTCGCATTCGTGCGATCAAACTTCGGGTCATCCTTGAAGTACGGCTTAAACGCTGCCACAAACGGCGCGGCGTGTTCATCAAGCAATGCCATCGCTTCAGGGCGTCGTGGCGGAGTTTTCAGGCCACTGCCCTGCACTGCTGCTCGGAAGCTGTCGTCGAGCAACGACGCGGGCGTTCCGTCTGGGCTGGTCAGATGATATGTTGAACCATGCAGTTACTGACGATAGATCTGAGCGATCATCGTGGCTACCCAATCCACCGTGACGATGTTCTTGCGTTCGTGACCCCCGAAGCCAAGTCGATGCGTCCATTCACCACGATCCGGTAACCCAAATCGCTGGCTCAGAGCCTGAAACATGGCAAATGCACTGTGGATTGTCTGATCGGAACGCAAACTGCTCGTCGGATGCAGATCAATTACGATCGACGGACGATAGACGGTAAGTGACTCAATCGCAGTTGCCTGTCGCAGCATCCGTTCTGCAAGGGTCTTGCTGCGTTCGTAGTCGTTGCCGAACTGCTGTCCGACGTCAGATTCCAGTTCCAGAATTATCCCGTTTCGCAGCCCCGCAATGTACGCCGTTGAGACATAGTGCAGTTCGGTGATCTGTGCCGCGGTCATCACTTCGAGCAATTGCCGAGTTCCCTCAACGTTGGTGCGATAGGGTTCATTGTCCGGATGCTCGCTGGCCGGACGAAAGAGCAAGTTCGCGGCGGAATGAATTACGCTGCCGCAATTTGAAGCGATCCACCTTCGATCGGCATCCGACAGCCCCAGCCCCGGCTGGCAAAGGTCACCGGCCAGAACGACAGGCCGCACAAAATGCCTTCCAAATCGTTCCTCCAGCCGCCGCATCAGAAATTCGGCTCTCTCCACCGCTGTCTGTCGCCGATTCCCTCGCACCAGCACCACAACGGGAATCTCGTTTTTCATCAACTGGGCAAGCACCAGCCCGCCAAGAAGTCCAGTTCCGCCCGTCAGCAGTACGAATGGTCGATTGTGTCTCGCAGGAGTATCCATGAAAGCGTTTTTCTAAACCACGTCAGACAATGACAAGCGGCGTATTCTTAATTTGCTCCGTAGTGGCAACTGCAGGATACGCCTGCCTCACATCGATCGCTCCGTTGTTCCGAACTTCGTATTGTGAAGGGCATCGGAAGAGACTACACACAAAAATGGGCCCTTGTACCGATGAAGTGTCAGAAAACCCAACGCAGTCGTAACATCCGGACTCCGGCAGTGCAAATCATGGTCCGACTGGATCGAATACGCCATGCTGTCGAATCTCAATAATTCGGGATTCGCGATTTCGTAGCCTTGACATGCATCTCCGAGGTTGTACCAAAAATCGCTCCGCCATCTGAGGATTCTCGTTGCACTCAGTTTTCGCTAAAACAGCGTGGCCTGACGATGCGACCGACGGAAATGAATGTCCATCCTGCATACAACCGTTCGGCGGCGACATTCAGCAAGTCTATTTTGCCGCACTATCTGTGCCGGCAGTGTCTGGCCCAGCAGCCTTTTCGGATGCAGGATCACTTGTTGTGGGAGTTGTGGGCGCGGGAGGACTAAAGAGGTCGTTGGTGTTGCCCGTCGCACCGCGGCTGCTCAATTCGTCCAGCACGTCAGACAGCGATCGTGGTTCGCCGGACGCGAATCCTTCCAGAAGGGCCTTCACGGAATCCACCGGCAGCGAAAGTTGCGCCTGATGGTACACGCCGGTGACAACCGGATTTGTCGGATACAATCCCATCATGTTGAATTCACCAAAGCGAACACGAGCGGCGATAACGGATTTTTGCTGAGTGGACATTGGATCGGAGGTCTCCAGCAGATTCAGTTCGGTTCGGGCGTTGGATGTGGCAAAAACCGCCAGCTTTGGAGCTGTGGCAGTCGAGTCTTTCAGCAAGTGCAGGAAGAGAAGTTCATACTCTTGATCTGACGCAGATTTTCCGGTGCCTGCGATTTTTGTATCCAGACTATAACGAAATGCCAGGATCATTGTGCGTGCCTTTTCAGGAACAAGTACGGTCGACTGATCCCAATAGAGTCCCAGTGTCCTGAGCTCCCTGATGGCCGCGGCGATCATCGTTTCGGCTTCCGTTGTCTTTTCAGGGCTCGCGACTGCCACGAATGCGGCCCGGACCTGAGGACCAAAAAACGGCTGTCCTTCCACGGTATGGTAATACACGATCTGAATCGTCAGTTGATGGGATCCGAGATAACTTTCAATCGCGCCTAGCGCGACTCGGGGGATACTTGATTTTGCAGCTTTATCCACTTGAAGATTGAGTGAGAATGCGGACTGTCGTCCGATCGGCCCGGCTGAACCAGTTACAGGGGCAATCAACGGCTGAATTACCTCGACACCGGGTTCCAGCAGGCTGCACGACATCTGCGCGCCCGCCCTCCGAAACTCGCGTCCTAACGCATCCCGTTCCCACGGGACAGCCCGGATCACAGGCATCGTGCGGACGTCGGGTACTGTTGAAGTTATTCCCGTCAACAATAATGTCTTTGACATCCCAAGGACGGAACCCTCGGAACTCGCAAGATCGCCAAGTGCCGGATCCAGCATCGATGTCGATTCTGTAGTCCCCAGAGCCTCCGGTTTCCGCAGAATGTGAGATGCAACCACCACCCCTGTCACCAGGAATGAACAAATCGTCAGTGGAGCCAATATCGTTTTCGACTGCATGTCAGGATATGTCCTACTCAATGGTGTTGGAACTGCAATGACCAGCGATTCGTAGTCGCCGGTAGATTCTTTGCTGCAGATCCCATACGTTTCGATGCGGTATTCCATCCGCCGATGCAACGATTTGCCAGATTGTTTATGCCCTGCCACAAATTTGCTGAAAAATTTCTGACATCAGGATGACGCAGTAAGTCTGCTTCGCACCCTGCGATTACTGTACATTTGATCTAAACCATTCGTTGCATTATCTTGAATCGGGTGAATTTGGTGTGCGATGACTGGTCATCGCTTTTTTTTTGCGATTCCGCAGGGCATGTCGCGAATCGCATGGCCTTTGTGAGCGGAATGTCGATCGCGGTCGGTTGATCTAAACGTGGGATAAGCTTCAAGCTTGTCATTGTCGGCAAATCGACGACATCCGGCAGGAAGAAAGAAAACAATCCCGCCAACAAAAAATCTTCAAACGCCGAACCCTGGGCCGCAAATCCGGTACCTGCGGTTTACAGTGCGCCTACGAATCTCCGCCGACACATCTCCCCGCAGGCGAATCACAAATCTTGCCCTGGATTTGGAGCTCCATCGTCGGATTCGAAACGTTCGTCACGACGACATCAACGGCAATCAATCCCGAGTCGACGGCCAACCGCGAGCGACATGCCTTCGGAGAAGCCATCCCTGCTGACGGGTGCCGGGGTTTGCCGCCAACGTGCTCTGCAGTATCACCGTGCTGAGTAGTTCGCCGCACCTGACGCTCTTGAAGTTTGCGCCGCCACGCATAATACGATGGCTCAGATAGCCAATGATCGAGACAATAGGCTCGAACCGAAAGACCGCCTGCTGCCTGCCCGTCCACATGCCCCTGCCAATACGCCTCTTTCTCAATTCGCCGCTGCAGATTCGCCATTGCACTGATCTCCATTTTGAAGGGAACAAATCCCGTCAGAATAGAGACCCTTGCAAGATGCAGTCCACAGTCCGCTTACGCTGTACGCTTACGTTCACCAGGAAAATGTTCTTCGTCCGTGATCTCCGCCAGGTCCTTTTCGTCGAACAATGAACCCCGATTTCCGCGAGCGTAATTCACCTCACATTTTATAGGGTGAGATAAGGCTATTCCTCACAAGAAACGAACTGTATTCGATCACCGCCAAGCCAGGGGATGGGTGGACTGTCTTTGTCGAGCGCGGCTTCTCTCAGAATCGGATTATGGCAGCGCCGGTCAAGTGTCACCAGCAGAATTCTGTTCGGAGTGATTTCGATCTCGCCACTGGTTTCGATGAACTTGCGGGACAACTGCTTTGGCTTGGCAGTCTGAAACCCCTTCAGTCGATCTGCCAGCCATCGATCGACTGATCCATCATTCCGTGGTCATCGAACTCAACATTCCCAGCTTTCGACTCGATGCAGCCAAACAGAAGCAAAAAGCCAAAGCCGATTCCCCAAGCTCAAAAACCCGCTCGGACACGTAATTCATCAGCCCACTCAACAGGAATTTATAATTGTCGATAATAATAAAAACTAATTGACGCCGAACAGGTTGTCCATATGGAAGAAATTCACGTTGGTCCCCAAGCCGTCTTCGATACCGTTGCGGCGAGCGTAATTCATCATGATCTCTTGCGGTAATTCCGTGAAATGATCTGGCTTGCTCATGCCGGATTTGCAGCGGCAGGAAAAACAAAGTTCGGGGAAATTCCGATTTTTATGGCTACAAATATAATTTTAAAGTTGCCGCTTTTTGACCTGCACTTTAGGCGAACATTTCATCGCCGTTGGCGATTGATGTTTTCCGAAATACCGAGGCTCACGACAATGATTTAGATCCTTTCTTTTCAACAACTGCGCATTTTGCGCGCATCATTTTGTGTC
>JBBJME010000450.1:0-3484 GCA_037719765.1 Planctomycetaceae bacterium | reverse complement strand
GGTTTGGTCGAAATACGAATACGATTCCGACTACTGCGACCACCATCCCCAATGCCAGGGGTGTAAAGCGGCAGACGAACGCGAGGAAGCGTCGTTCAGCTTTTGAAAGTTCACTTTCCGTATCATGAATCCGATCATGTGCTCAACATTGCTTACAACGCAATGACCGGTGGACAGTGTCTGGAAGATCTGGAACTGAAACGCAGCGATGAAGCGTATCTCGATGCGCTCGGCACGACTCGGATTCCGGACCCGACAACGGCAGGCGATTTCTGTCGTCGATTCAAAACAGCAGATGATGTCAACACCTTGCAGAAGGCACTGGCAGAGACGCGACATAAAGTCTGGCAGCGTCAACCGCATGAATTTTTTGAACAGGCCACCATCGACATGGACGGCTCGATCATCGAGACCACCGGCGAATGCAAGGAAGGCATGGATATCTCCTGGAAAGGCCAGTGGGCCCGCCTTCAGGCATAAGCGCAACAGGGCATGCGTTGCTGATCTCATTGCGTCAGACAAACGAGACGCTGCGGATCATGAACCGATCCGGCAATCGTCCGTCGCACGAAGGCGCGGCGGCAGAATGTGACATTGTGGTGACTGAACTGCGAGCTGCAGGATTTCGAAACATCCTCATGTGCGGCGACACGGATTACAGTCAGACCGAACAGCTGGATCGCTGGGATGCTGGCGGGCTTCGATTTCACTTCGGCTACGATGCGAAAAAGAATCTCAATGAAATGGCAGACCTTTTGGACGAATCCGCCTGGCGGCGGCTGGAGCGTCCGGCAAAGTACGACGTGAAAACGACGCTGCGTGTCAAACGAGATCGCGTGAAAGAAGACATCGTGGTGGCTCGCGAATATCTGAACATCGTGCTGAAAAACGAAGATGTGGCGGAGTTCGATTACAAGCCGAAGGCGTGCAAACAGTCGTACCGGATGATCGAGCTGCGCGGCGGCTTCCGCTTCGGGAAGACGCAACGGCTGTCATGCTTCGCACCCCGCCAGCGCGGCCTGGGCTTCGGCCAAATCCTGCGAGCAGCGGAAGACATCAAATGCTGGCCACTTTGTCTTTGAGAGACGGTCTGCTCAGGCATCCCGCCATCGGGTTCACCCGCCTTGAACTTCGGCGAGGACAAAAACCTCAGAATCATGGCATTTTCCCCGGTCGAAACGGTAGAATGCGGTGGCGAGGCGAAGGCTGTTATGCTTTGCGCGGCGACGATTTGTTTGTAGCCGAATTCGTGAGAATTCGGAGGTGGCTCTGATTCAGCCAGAAGTCTCACGACTTCATGCTGCAAAACATCTCACTCATTCCGGCGCGAAGTCTATCGCTGGAGATGGGGAATATCAGGAGTCGTGTGATGTCCTCAGGTGCGTTGCCGCGAGTTGCCGGGTTGCAGGAAATTCTGGACCGCTGCCAGCGGCTTATTCGAGTTTACTCGGTGCTGCGCGGTGTCGCAGAATCCCTGTGCGTGCTCGTTGCCTGCATCCTGTTCGGCTGTCTGCTGGACTACTTCGTCGCACTGCCTGGCATTGTGCGCCTCGGCGGACTTGTGGCCACTCTGGTGTTGACCTGTGCCGTGGCATGGAAGCGGCTGATTTATCCTCTGATTCATAGTGCGTCCGCGGAAGAACTGGGTGCCGCTGTGGATCTGCGTTTTCCGCAACTGCAGGAAGCGATTGCGACGTTGATTTCGGTGGATTCTCCCACAGCCACGTCCAGTGAGATTGGCTCGGCTTTGATGCGAGATCGGCTCGAGCAACATGTGCGTTCACAGATCGGCAGCATCCGTCCGTCAGAAGTCGTGCAGGGTCAACCCACGATGAAACGGTGGGGAATGGCGATGATATCGGTCCTGGCGCTGATGATTCCCTTGCTGCTGTGGCCGTCGGGATCCATGTTGTTGCTGCAGCGATTCATGATGCCGTTCGCCAATCTTGCTGCGCCGTCGAATTTATTCTTTGAAGTTCCGGACGGCAATCGGACGGTGGCTGCAAACACCGACGTGCAGTTTGTCGCCATTCCTCGGTGGCGGACGAATGTGGCTGGTACAATTCCGACCGACGCTGTACTGGAAATGCAGACCGCTCCTGGAACGAGCGAAGATCTGCCGATGGCTTATGACGACACAGAATCGCATTTCACCGTCTCCCTGACCGATGTGCGTGAATCCGTCCGCTACCGCGTGCGATGCCGGGGGACCACGACGGAATGGTTCGATCTCACCGTCGCCGATCCACCTCGTATTCTGACGGCCGTGCTGCAGGAAACACCGCCGACTTACACCGGTCGTCCGATCGAACTATTTGACGGTATCGTCGGCGACATGCACGTCTTTGAACACAGTGCGATTGAGATCACGCTGACCTTCAATAAGCCTGTCCAGAACGTCGCAATGGACTGGCAGACATGGAAGCCGCTGCCGACTGCCGAAAACACTGCCGAGACTGTCCCGGACATTGAACCTCCGTCAGAGCCGGCCGTCCTGTCTGCCGATGGCACATCTGCAAGGTTTCACTTCGAAGCAATGGGCAGCGGGCAGTTTGAATTTCGAGTCGAAGATTCGCTCGGGCTGACGAATCTGAATGAGACCATGCGCCGGCTGATCGTCACTGTGGATACACCGCCAAAGTTGACAGTGTCCGGTATCAGTGATGGACTGGAATCGCGACCGGACGACGTGTTGCCGTTGAACTGCAAAGTCGTGGATGACATCGGCGTCGGTGAACTTGAATTGCATATCCGCAAAAACTCCGACGCAACCCGCATCGAACCGGCCGTCGGTTTCAATCGCGGAGCGTTGCAGGTCGACCATGACTTTCAGGTCGATGTCAAGTTGCTGGACGTTCACGATGGCGACATCGTGACAATAAAAGTGAAAGCAGCCGATGAACGACCGACACCGGGGCCGCAGGTCGTCTGGCAGGGGCCGTGGACCATTCGCATTGCAGACAACGCTGAAGCGATCGGTCAGAAGTCGCTGCGTGAAGCCGATCAGAAACTCGTGGAATCTCTGCGCAAGCTCGAAGAACAGCTACAGCAGGATGCGACCAAAGGCAATGAACTCAAGGAAAAGCTGTCGCGTGAGTGGAATGATGAAGTGCAGCAGGATGTTCGCGAACTCAGCGAAAAGGAACAGACGCAGGGCCGCGATCTGCAACAACTGGCCGAACAAGCGGCCGCTCATCCGCTGATGAAGAGGCAAGCCGAGAAGCTGACGGAACTGGCTCTGCAGGTCCGCAATGATATTCCTAAGAAACTTGATGAGGCCGCTGCGGGTGATCGCAATCCAGCGGCTCAGAACATCCAGGAATCGGTGAATGATCTGAATCGAATTCGTGAAGAACTCCATCAGGCGACGGACGAAATTGAAAAGGCCGCAGTACTGGAACAGGAACTTGCGGAACTGAATCGACTGGCTCTGGAGGCGCAGCAACTCGCAAATGATTCGCAGAAGCTGCAGGAACAGAGAAAA
>JBBJME010000449.1:0-3489 GCA_037719765.1 Planctomycetaceae bacterium | reverse complement strand
GATTCATGCCGGCCATGTATCAGGGAGTGCGGCTGAACGAAGGCTCTGAACCGATTCCCAACCTGAATCCGCCCGAAGGCTCCGGACTGAGTCAGCAACAAAGTAAACTGCGACTGCTGGATCGACTCAATCGCGACTTCGCAAATCAGCATCCCGAACAGTCAGAACTGGATGCCCGCATTGCGGCTTATGAACTGGCATTTCGGATGCAGGCTCAGGCACCGGAAGCAGTCGCGATTGAAGACGAAACAGCGGAGACGCAGGCCATGTACCGCATGGATCAGAAGGAGACTGCGACGTTTGGGCGAATGTGTCTGCTGTCGCGACGACTGGTGGAACGCGGCGTGCGTTTCGTGCAGCTTTATCACGGAGCGGGCAGCAAATGGGACGCGCATTCGGGGATTGAAGCGAATCACTCGGGACTGTGTCAGGCCAGCGACCAGCCGATTGCCGGACTGTTGAAGGACTTGAAGCAGCGCGGCCTGCTGGATCAGACACTGGTGGTGTGGGGCGGTGAATTCGGACGCACGCCAATGTCAGAAAAAGGCAACGGCCGCGATCACAATCCCACGGGCTTTACGATGTGGATGGCTGGCGGCGGCGTGCGTGGCGGCCAAACGATCGGCACTACTGACGAACTTGGTTTGCGCGCCGTTGAAGATCGCCTGCATGTGCATGACCTGCACGCATCGATTCTGCATCTGCTGGGACTCGACAACCGACAACTCACATGGTTCTTCAAGGGGCGTCCTGAACGCCCCACAGTGAATGAAGGCGATTTTTTCAAGCAATTAGTGACGGGGTGATGGCGACAAGCTGCCTTTGCGCTGGCTCGATTGAAAATCCGTCGCTGACCTGTCACAACTCGCCTCGCTCAGGCCCTCTGCCGCGGTAAGTGACACGACCAACGTACACGATTTTCAGTCAGGTGCATGATCTCATGGTTCAGGTGAACGAGAATTTTCTCAAGTTGAAAGCTGGTTATTTGTTTCCGGAAATCGGCCGTCGAGTGACCGCATTTTCGCAGGCCAATCCTTCGGCAAGAATTATTCGACTGGGAATCGGCGACGTGACGGAGCCTCTGCCGCCAGCGATCATTAAAGCCATGCACGACGCCGTGGATGACATGGCGCACCGGGAATCATTCAAAGGCTACGGGCCGGAACAGGGGTACGCTTTTTTGCGAGAGCCCGTCGCACAGCATGATTTCGTTGCACGCGGGATCGACATTTCGGCAGACGAAATCTTTATTTCCGATGGCTCAAAATGCGACTCAGGCAATATCCTCGACATCCTTGGCTCGGGCAATCGCATTGCCATCTCTGACCCGGTGTATCCCGTTTACGTGGACACCAACGTCATGGCCGGACACACCGGTCCGGCGGATGCCAGTGGACGATTCGAGGGGCTTGTCTATCTTCCCGGCAACGAAGCCAATAACTTCGTACCAGACCTGCCGTCTGAACCTGTCGATCTGATTTATCTTTGCTACCCGAACAATCCCACAGGGACTGTTGCGTCAAAAGAGACGCTCAAACGCTGGGTTGACTATGCTCGAACCAACAATGCCCTGATTCTGTTCGACGCGGCCTACGAAGCGTTTATCTCCGACCCGACGATTCCGCACAGCATCTTCGAAATCGAAGGTGCAAAAGATGTCGCGATTGAGTTCCGCAGTTTCAGTAAGAGCATCGGCTTTACCGGCGTGCGCTGCGGTCTGACGGTGGTTCCGAAACAGTTGATGGGAACCACCGCATCCGGTGAAAAAGTGTCGCTGCATCAGCTTTGGAATCGCCGTCAATCGACGAAATTCAACGGTGCGTCGTACGTCGTCCAGAAAGGCGCGGCAGCGGCATATTCATCCGATGGACAGGCTCAGATGCGAGGCTTGATCGACTTCTACATGACGAATGCGCGACTGCTGCGGGAAGGGCTGAGCCAAGTCGGGATTAAGGTTTTCGGTGGTGTGAATGCTCCTTATGTCTGGCTGCAGACGCCGAAGAACCTGTCGAGCTGGGATTTCTTTGACCTGCTGCTGAGCAAAGCCCATGTCGTCGGAACACCCGGCAGCGGCTTCGGCGCGGCGGGAGAAGGCTATTTTCGTCTGAGTGCGTTCAATAGCCGACAGAATGTTGAGGAAGCTCTGGAGCGCCTCTTCAAGGTCATTGTCTGATCCCGTCGCAAACCTGAGTCAACGCCAATGAAGGCTGCTGTCTTTGAACAGTTTCGGATGCCATTGGAAATTCGGAACGTGCATGATCCTGTCCCGGCATCGGACGCGGCGGTGATCGCTGTTCGCGCCTGCGGACTGTGTCGCAGCGATTGGCATGGCTGGATGGGGCATGATTCTGATGTCCATCTGCCGCATGTGCCGGGGCACGAAGTGGCTGGGGAAGTCGTCGCGGTTGGAAGCTCCGTCAAACACTGGTCCATCGGTCAGCGTGTGACAGTCCCGTTCTGCTGCGGCTGTGGGACCTGTGAACAATGTGTGTGCGGCAATCAGCAGATCTGCGATCGATACACACAGCCGGGCTTTACGCAGTGGGGAGCGTTTGCGGAGTTTGTGGCGATCCGTCATGCGGACGTGAATCTCGTGTCGTTGCCGGAGGAGATCGACTTCGTCACGGCGGCGAGTCTGGGTTGCCGATTTGCGACATCTTTTCGAGCCGTCGTTGTCCAGGGACGAACTCAGCCCGGTGACTGGGTGGCAGTGCACGGATGTGGCGGAGTGGGGCTGTCAGCCGTGATGATCGCCGCCGCAATGGGAGCGCAGGTCATCGCTGTGGATATTCGCCATGATCGCCTGGAATTCGCGCAGCGCTGCGGAGCGGATGTCGCGATCAATGCTGCCGAAATGGATCCAGTCGCGGCGATCAAAGACGCGACCTGCGGAGGTGCGCACGTGTCCCTGGACGCACTGGGCAGCCGGACAACCTGCTGGAATTCTGTCAAATGCCTTCGCAAGCGCGGCCGACATGTTCAGATCGGATTGATGCTTGGTTCCGATGCGGATCCGCCGGTCCCGATGAGTGCTGTGATCGGGAATGAACTGGAGATTATTGGCAGTCACGGAATGCAGGCGTTTGAGTACGGCCGAATGTTCCGTATGATTTCGTCCGGCGCACTGCGGCCCGACTTACTGATCAGCGATCGAGTCACACTGACGCAGGCCGCGGAACTGTTGCCAAAGATGCACGAGTTTCCTGGCAACGGCGTCACAGTAATCGATCGGCTGTATTAGGACAGGGACGGGCGACTGAGTACCGTAGGCGATGTCGCTCCGCCGACTCGCATTCCTCTTTTCGCCTGTTCGTAAACAACCCGCGATGCGGTTGCCAGAAGTCGCCTGCTCAAGGTTGGCATTGTCGGCACCGGAAAATCTCAGTCGGCGGAGCGACTGAGCTACATGAACGGCACGCGTTCGACATCCCGAAAATCAGACTTGAGGAAGATTTGAGGATTGGTTAAGAAATCCGGGACGAGGCTGGT
>JBBJME010000188.1:0-13876 GCA_037719765.1 Planctomycetaceae bacterium | reverse complement strand
CTCAATAAACAGACCGCTCCATCGCTACTACAGAACTGATTCCGTGAACGGTTACTTTTCGAAGGACCATCGGCGACATACTGAATGCCTTGCTCGGCTGCCATCAATTTTTCCGTGGTAGCACGCAATCTGCGGTAAACATCTCCGATCAGCGATGTCTTGATTACCGACTGGAATTCCGGGTCGTGCATGAACCGGGCAAAGATCTCTTCGTTTTGTTCAAGGCGTTCAACGAACAGAGATTCGAGAACTCGGTTAAATACCAAGGCAAATTTGTCCTCAGGATTCACCTGAGCCGCCTGTTGCAGGGTTTCATCTCCGATGGCTGCTTCGGCAATCTGATCGAAGAAGAGCTGATCTGCGTCGGTGAACTCCGTGCCGAAGCGTTCGTTAATTTTGTCGATCAATCGAGACAGCCGAATCTCTCCTTCATTGTTGCCTCCTGTTCCCACCTCTTTTGGTCCATCCAATGGGCGGGCCTCTCCTTCACGCAGGCTGATTGAGCCTTCGGAAATCTTTTGCAGGCGGTAATACTCCAGACGCACTTCTTCATCAAAGTTGTACTGTGGACCTGCACCGCGTTTCGGAAGCTTTGTCGCCAAATGTCGCAGATACGTATAGAGTTTCTCGAGATCCGAATCCTGGTAAGGAATAATCTGACTGAGAAAGGAATACAGATCGCGAAATGAGGTCAGTTTGCTACGCCACAATTCTGCTTCGTCGGCATCCACCCGCTGAAACTCAGCAAATCGATCAACTGCCGGGTCAAGGCTGCTATTCATCTCACGATGGTCGGCTGTGCTTTGTCGCGCCTTTGGTTTGTAGAACACGGAACAGAATCGCTCCACCTCTTCTTGAAGGTAGATTCCAGACGCATCCAGCTCAGCTCGAATCTCGTACATTCGCGCCGGCTCAACGGATTCACCTACGACAGCACCATCATAGAACTGCTTAAATGCATCACGAATTTCATCGCGATCGTTCACAAAATCCAGAACGAATGTGTCTTCTTTCAGCGGGTGAACTCGATTCAGACGAGACAACGTTTGCACTGCCTGAATCCCCGACAACCGGCGATCAATGTACATCGTGTGCAGCAAAGGCTGATCGAATCCGGTTTGGTATTTTTCAGCCACCAACAGGACTTGGTACTCCCCCGTCGCGAACACGTCCGGCAATTCCTTTTCGCGGACTCCATTGTTCATCCCTTCTTCGGTGTAAGTTTTGTCCTTGATTTTGTCATCCGCAACAGTCCCGGAGAACGCAACCAGAGTTTTAATCGGGTAACCCTTCTTCGCGATGTACTTGTCAAAACTCTCTTTGTACCGAACGGCCTCCAGACGCGATCCTGTCACGACCATTGCCTTGGCCCTGCCCCCGATCTTGTGTCGTGACACGGCGTTGAAGTGTTCAATCATCACCGTCGTTTTCTGAGCGATATTGACTGGATGCAGTTTCATGTAACGAGCCAGTGCCTTCGCCGCCTTCTTGCGCTCGACTTCCTTGTCACTCTGGCTGTTCTTCAGCAACTTGTAATATGTGTGTTAAGTCGTGTAGTTCTGCAGGACGTCGAGGATAAATCCTTCTACGATCGCCTGCCGCATCGTGTACTTGTCGTGAGCTTCACCATTCTCAGTGAAGACCTTAAGAGTCTTGTGTTTTGGTGTCGCAGTAAAAGCGAACAGGCTCAGGTTCGCCTGTTTTCCTCGCTTTGCCATACTGCGGTAGAGTTCTTCGAACTGTTTGGATTCATCAGCTTCCGCCGCTTCACGAGCCTTTTCGATCAGAGATTCACCACCCAGCACTT
This sequence comes from Planctomycetaceae bacterium, assembly GCA_037719765.1. Classification (GTDB taxonomy): domain Bacteria; phylum Planctomycetota; class Planctomycetia; order Planctomycetales; family Planctomycetaceae; genus SXXK01. The sequence goes on along the minus strand of JBBJME010000188.1, from coordinate 12,069 downwards.
CGCGAAGGTCGGTCGCTGTTTCGCCCGACTGTGAACTGTGCGCTTCGTCGATAATCACCGCACAGCGACGCGTAGGAAGAATGCCGGTGGATGTGTCACCACGTTCTTCCGCAAGCTTCAGCAGTTGACGAGTCACAAACGGAAATTTCTGCAGCGTGGTGATAATGATCGGAACACCCGATTCCAATGCTTCGGCCAGTTGCTTCGAATTCTCATCGATTTTCTGAACAACGCCCTGACGATGCTCGAACTGATAGATCGTTTCCTGCAACTGCCGATCCAGAACCTGACGATCGGTAATCACGATCACACTGTCGTAGACTCGCTGATTATTGTCGTCATGCAGAGAAGCCAATCGATGAGCCAGCCAGGCGATCGTATTGCTTTTTCCGCTGCCCGCTGAATGCTCGATCAGATAATTACTTCCCGGTCCCGCACTGCGTGCCAAATCGACAAGTTTTCTCACGGCTCGAAGCTGGTGGAAACGGGGAAACACCATGGACTCCACGGTGAATTTCCGACCGTCTTCGGATCGTCGTTGATCGATCTGCAGATGGATAAAGCGAGCAAATAGATCCAGCAAACTGTCACGCGAAAGACTGTCTTCCCACAGGTACGATGTGCGATAGCCGTTGGGATTGGCGGGATTCCCGGCTCCGCCGTCATCGCCAACATTGAACGGCAGAAAGTGTGTTGCCGCCCCCGCGAGACGCGTCGTCATCATGACCGAATCGGTGTCCACGGCGAAATGAACCAATGTTCGCCGTTTAAACTCGAAGAGCGTTTCACGAGGCTCCCGGTCATTGCGATATTGCTTCATCGCATGATCGACGGTTTGCCCCGTTTGAGCATTTTTCAGCTCCAGCGTTACAACCGGAATGCCATTGACGGACAAACACACATCGAGCGAATTGTTGTTCCGAGTGCTGTAGTGCAATTGACGTGTGATTCCCACACGGTTGGCGGCATAACGGGATTCCAATTCGGGATTCAAATCGTGCGAAGCCTTGAAGAATGCCACTCGCAGAGTGCGTCCGTAACACTTAAACCCATGCCGCAGCGTCGCCAGTGAGCCGTGTGCATCCATCCATTTGCAAAGATCGGCGATAATCTGCTGTCCCGTTTTTTCGGCATGCAGCGCTTCAAGTTTCTGCCACTCCTTGGGCTGTGTTTCACGAATGAAGTGGAGAACCACGGAGGGAAAAAATGCCTTTTCACGATCGAACAGGCCATCTGCGACAGCCACGAACCCGCTCGCAACAAAGCCCGCCTCGACGCAGTCTTCAAATGCGGTTTCGGTATGTCGAGAATCTGACATTTTTTACTCGCATTCATTGGGAAGCGATTTTGCCGAATTCTCTTCGGCTAGCCGGTTGAGACGCAGTGGCTGACGCGACCAATGCTTTTCGATCGATTGAATGAAACAGGCTCGAACCAGCTTTGCTCGCCCTTCGAGCGAGTCACTGCAATCGTATCTCAAATACACGCCTTCCGAAGGTTCAGTTCCGAAGCGGGATTTCGCAAGCATGCTCTTGATTTCGGCGCGCGAAAAATGCCCCCGCGCGATGAACGGAACGGACTGAAGCTCCATTTGGTCAAATAGCCGATTCCGCATTTCGAAGTTTACGAACTTCTCTGCGGTTGCATCGTAGATGTCAAAACCGACGAACCAGTCCGGCAACTGGTCATATAAAACCGAATGAGTTGCATAGCACCATTCACCGAACAGGATGTAACGATCGGTAAGCGTTTCGAACATCCGGTCGTCTCTCGACTTCAGCCAATCCTCCAGCAGTCTCCATTGCCCGGATGATGGAAGTGGGACATAACTTCCCCGATTTTGCGCCAGAACGTTGCCGTTGGAATCAAAGGAGACCCCCAGATTTGCCCCGTCAATCTTTTCTTCAACGATCACTTCATGGGCCAGAAAATCTTGCATTTCGGAATGGCCAAGAACTTTGTCGTCGCGCACCGACGCACTCTCGAGAAGAGCAAGATGGGGCGTCGATGGAAATTTGACAAACGTGGAATTCACGAACCCATTTTCTCCTGATACTTCTGTTCAACGAAATCTTCGCAGAGGAAAATCACTGTAATTCCAACTTCCGCAAGCGAGTCTTTCCAACCCCACCATTTGCTGTCGGTGGCTTCCAGAATTGGCGGCTTGTCCGGATGCGCGTTGGCGACTGCCACAAATTTTTGATCCGAGCGGTCAAAGTCCTTCAGCCCCTCATGGTCGGGAAACTCGGCATAGGTGTCTCCAGTCCGTGTGATTGGCACGCGATCTTCTGGCGGAAAACCCCAACGATGGTCGTGAACCCATTTTACAAACTTATCGCCGACCCCCGGTTGACCCTTCAACTTCAAATTCGTGCGATACTCATGGAAGAGTTCGTCTCCAGCATCAATCACCATTCCGCCATTCTCCACCACAAATTCGACAGCATTCACACACGCAAGTATGCATGGCAGTTCTTCATGGGTTGCCGTCGGGTCGAGCGCGCGATTTGCGGTGATTGGCACGTTCGTATCAATAATTCGCTTCTGTTGCCTCCGGGTCATTCGGAAGCTCCTGTGTTTCCAACACCATTTTGTATTCGCTTCTGAATCGCCGCTTTGGATTGTGCGGTAACATCTTCCATTTCGTCGCCGAAGAAATGTTCCGGCCAATTCAAAATATTGCCACTCTCGTCAATTTGCAGTTCCTCAAGTTGAGCGGGTGTCTTTGAAACATCCGCAAAATAAGCTGCCACACGATCTTTTGAAACTACGTCCTCTGCGATTCTTCGCTGCAGTCGCCGCAGGAAATGTTCGGAGTGCGTTTCAACGATCAACTGGATGTTTCGATCCTTGCCGTCCTCTCGTGCATTGATGACATCGATCATGACGTCCGCCAGAAATGATTGCGCGCGCGGATGAAGATGGATTTCCGGTTGCTCCATCAGGATAATTGAATTGGCCGGAGCGTAAAAACACTCGACCAACACCGGTAGGACTTGCGAAATCCCGAATCCAACATCAGGAAGATCCACTAGTCCAATTGACCCTTTTGTCTTGACTTTGACCTCATAATCCTGTCGGTTTTTGGAAATTGGTTTGACTTGAAACGACTCGATCAACCCCATCTCCTGAAGCTTTTTGGCAATTATTTGCTCAAACGGCTTCTTACGACCGTAGCGTCCTATGTTCAACATCCGATTCTTTGCCGCGAGCATGGCTGGTATCGTGTTTTCGCCGATGTTCCCCACGCTCTCCGGTTCGGTTCCTGTCCAGGAATACAGTCGTTCGGTCTTGGTGCGCATGGGCCCCAGGTACGCAAGTGAACGAAACAGTTTTTCATGCGTGAAGTTGATCGCTTGTACGAAATCGGCATTTTGGTGATAAGCTACTACCTCGTCTGGAAAGCCATAAAACCTTACAGGGGCGCCAGGACTCCATCCTCTGCCCGGATTTCTGACTAATGCATAATTGTTCGCAGCAGTTTGGTATCTATCTGCCCGATCAGCTTTCTGCTGCATTTCAATACTTAATACTGAATGTTGTCCTGCAAACAAGTCGTACGCAAGTTTTCTGACCGATGGCACAGGGGTCGCGGGATCAGCAAGCGAAATCGTACAGTTGAATGATATCGCATCCGCAGTGTAATTCTTGTCGATCAAGGGGTCGCTAAATGTCAACTCAGAAGGCAGAGTCCACCTGTAGTTGAATTCGATTGGATTTTCTGTCTTGCGCCCGAAGATCATTTCTTGAAACGAGCCAAGCTGCACAGCCGAGTTCTTACCACCTGGATACAATACGGCTTTGCGATCTTGAGATTCCACCGTTTGTTTCAGCAGCATCAGGAATTGGCCGATGCTGGATTTGCCGGAACTGTTGGCACCGAAGAACAGCGTGATCGGGGCCATCCGGATCGAACCGGTGTCCTTCCAGCCTTTGAAGTTTTGAATTCGCAGTTGCGTTAACATCAGACCGCTTTCCCGATTCGTTTGGTTTTCGTGGTTTTGTTATCGTCTATTGTAATCTGTCCCGTCACGGCGGCGGCAATCAAGGCTGATCTTCGTTCGTGCAACAATTCAATTGTAGTTCTGGTCCGGTGATCCATGTCCGACAGTAACTTGGATTCCGCTCGTACAGTCTCAACAATTCTTCTCTGCAACTCAAGTGGGAAAAGCACGACAGGAATCTCCTGAATCACCTGAGTATCCAGTTTTTTCGTTCCGTGGGCAGACTCGGTCACTTGCGTGAGCAGCCACGAGGAAAACCCCTGAAAATATAGCAACGCAAATTCGGGCAGGACACGATCGTCAAAACGAATTGCTCGCATGTCTTGGTTCATTGTCACTGGTGAACAGTTGAGTGCTACTGGCAACGTGTGCGCGAGTATCATTCCCCGGACGACGATCAGTAACGAATTGATCGGCAGCAACTCCAGCGACGCAGCTGACATCCCAAATTCCGTTATGTGTTCGAGCGAATCGTGGATGAATTCGGATTTCATATCCTTTGGTGATACCCAGGGAATGTCGCCTTCCCAATAGTCCCGATGGCCTCGATTTGGTGTGGCACCGCCGCTGATCGTCGCCACATATTTGAGTGGAAGAGATGGATATTCAACGTCGCCTTGAAAACGCAATCGTTGGTAGTCATCGAAACGAAGTTCATGATGTCGCATAACAGCATGTGTGATTAGTTGGACAGCGCCAGTTTCGTCGATAAGTACAGGCGACAACTGGGGTTTTGTTGAATCAGAAAAGAGGCGATCCTCCGTGTGCTAACAGTCACACGGACTCACGGAGGATCGCCATGATGACATTGAAAGAACTCAAGAGCGTTGGCGGGATGCTGACGTCATTTTTGTTTCTGTTCGGGATGTGTTTTGAGACGATTGCCGGGCGAAGACTGTTGAAAGTCTACGTGCAGGGACAATTGTCGGATCTGCAACGCAAGAACTGTGAAACAATCGCCCTGGAGTTTGACGAAGCTCCGCGAACGCTACAACGTTTTCTGGAATCCATCAAGTGGGATGAGCAGCGACTGCGAAACGGAATTCAGGAAATCGTGGCGAAAGATCATGTACACCCGGAAGCCATCGGGCTCATCGACGAATCCGGAATGCACAAAAGTGGCCGCGACACAGCCGGCGTGGTGCGGCAGTACAACGGCAATCGAGGCAAGATTGAAAACTGTATCGTGGCAGTGCATCTGGGATATTCGGCTCCGGGATTTCAGGCGATTCTGAACAGCCAGTTGTACCTTCCAAAGGACTGGGCCTGCGATCCAGCGCGTCGAAAGAAAGCCTGGATTCCTGACGATGTGGAATTCAAAACGAAGCCGCAGATCGCCATTGACCTGATCGATCACGCCCTGAAGAACGGCATCCGAGTGGCGTGGTGGACGTTTGACGAATTGTATGGCCGTGACAGCAAATTTCTGGATGCGCTCGATTTCAAAGAACAGCGGTTCGTGTGCGAAATTCCCAACAATACACGTGTCTGGACGTCGAAGCCGGATGTCATCAGACACGAAGAACATACAGGACCTGGCCAACCGAAGAAGACACCACGTGTTGCCGATAATCAGCCGCCTCGCGAGGTTTACAGTCTGCTGAATCACTCCCACAAATTTCTGATGCAGACATGGCAAAAGTACGTGATCAAAGACACTGACAAAGGACCAGAAGTCTGGAAGATCAAACATCTGACCGTGTGGCGTCAGACCAGCATCGGCCTTCCGAGCACACGCTGCACTCTGATCGTGGCGCGAAGTGTCCGCACGAACGAAACAAAATTTTTTTGTGCAACAAGGTCGTGGGTGAAGATGGCGTGACGTTGCGTTGTTTACTTCGCGTCGCGTTTGGTCGCTGGGCGATTGAAGCGGAGTTACGAATCAGCAAAGAAGAACTGGGCCTGGATCATCTTGAAGTCCGCGGCTGGAGGTGTATTCATCGCCATCTGCATGTGACCGCGTTGAGTTTTCTATTATGCAGCCGTATTCGTCAGAGCCTCGACAAAGGCGGGACGAGAAAATTGACCGTGGAACAGGTTCGCCGCAGCCTGAACTGCTGGCTCCAATTCCATCAAAGACCCGCCCATCCAGACGAGGCGTTCCAGAAAGAACTCAACAAACAACACTACTACCAGCACCGAAACGCCCAAGCGAAAACATCCCACACCAAGACGCGCAGAAAGCTGTACCTGACACTTGGAATCGATGTTGATAAAATCAAATCCTGCATCCAAACCTCGTAATTCAAAACCCCGCCTTTTACAGGCTCAAAACAACAAAGTGGCGCTGTCCAATTAGGGCGCGGCGTTTTTCGGCGAGGAGGGTGAGCAATCGCTCCTTGGCGGCGATCAAGCGGTCGATCTCCGCCGTCTCCCGGTCCAAATACGACGCTATTCGACGCTGCGTTTCGAGCGGAGGAAGAGGAATCGTGAATTGTGCCAATCGTTCAAAACTGAGTCCTTCTCTGGATATCCCATCTTGAGAGAGTGCCATTTGGGTTTGACCGACCGGGCTTGAAAGCGCGTAATTGAGATACTCAGGTGAAACTGCACTGGTCGGTCGAACGATACACACGTGCTGATTTACGTTTGCTGCTCGAGGGAAACCCGGAGGAACTTTGCAGCAACGACCAATCGAAGCACCGGTGATATTGAACAGAACGTCGTTTGGTAGCACCTCACTGGACTGCATCTCATCATGCGTATCTTCATCAATGAATACAACGTCATCGAGTGAAAGCCCTTCGAATCGAACATTCTGACTTCGAATGAATGGGACGCCTTCCGGGACGTATGCCTCAGCTCCTCCTCTGGGAGTTTTGCCACTTCCAATCTTCGACGTTATGTACTTTAGTCGTGAGACGGAGAACACACCTGGAATATTGTCAATGGCTTTCACACCGTCACCGCATCAAGCAGCTGACGTATTTCGTCTTCAGCTTCCTTGAGTTCGGCATCGATCACGTGCAGAGGGCGTGGTGGCTTGTAGATGTAGAAGTGGCGATTGAAGTTGATTTCGTAGCCAATCTTCGTCTTGTCAGTATCAATCCAGGCATCGGGAACAAATGGCTCAACTTCGCGGGTGAAGTATTCAGCTTCGTTCTCCTTGAGCGGAATGTTCTCGGCATCACGCAGATTGGTATCGGCTTCATATTTAACCTCGGTTTTTCCATCGGGTAACGGAAACCAGCCATACATCCGACCGGGCGAATCGCGTTTGATTTTTCGTGACTGGTCGATCACGGGCGTTGCCTCTGCGTGTGGCTCGGCAAACACGTCACGAAAAAGTTTCCATTCTCCCTTCTTCCATCTGGCGTCTACGTCAGACAGGACGGGCTCGATTCGAGCCTGGACTTCGTTCCAGTCGTCACACACTTCGCGACCCAGCTTCTTGTCAATTGCCTGAACGGCATCGAGCAATTGCGGGAGGGCTTCGAGAAAGCGGCTCTTGCGATCGGTCGTCATCTGGTAACGCAGCCGAAGCGGCCGTTCGACCGTGCAGCGGCGGTATCCAAAGGCTTCGTTGTCGAACAGCTTGCTGATGGTTCGCACATCGACGGATTCACCTTCACCGGCACCCGGCTTGCGTGTTCCGGCACTGAGCGTGATCCATTTCGTGGCCGTGCCGCGTGAATCGCACACGAACGCTGCTTCGATTTCCCTGCTCCTGGGATTTCCTCCAGCGTCGTAAGCTCGAACGACTTCAGCAATCTGATCGGGTTCTCCTTCCTCCGGCCCTTCGCCGATCTTTCGACGCTTGTCGCCCAACGAGCGACGCATCGGGATGTAGAAATCACGAGCATCCACCAGTTGAATCTTGCCTTTGCGTTGTTGCGACTTTCGATTGGTCACGATCCAGATGTAGGTCCCGATCCCAGTGTTGAAAAACATCTGCTCAGGCATCGCCACGATGGCTTCGAGCCAGTCGTTCTCAATGATCCATTTACGAATGTCGCTTTCGCCCGATCCCGCACCGCCGGTGAACAATGGCGAGCCATTGAACACGATAGCCAACCGAGCCCCGGTCTTGTCTTTGCTCCCCGGCTGATACGGCTCGAACTTGTGGATCATGTGCTGCAGAAACAGCAAGGCTCCGTCGTTGATTCGCGGTAATCCGGCTCCGAATCGGCCTGCAAAGCCAGGCGTCCGGTTCTCACGTTCGATTTCAGTCTTTTGACGTTTCCAATCAACGCCAAATGGAGGATTGGCGAGCAAGTAATCAAAGCGGCCTTTGGTTGTGGAATGGTTCTCGTCGAACTTGTCATCTGTCAGCGAATCACCGAATTCGATTGCACTGTTCGGATGGTCCTTGATCAACAAGTCCGAAGCAGCAACTGCGAACGATCTTTTGTTGTAGTCCTGACCGAAAACGTGCAGCTCTGCGCCATGAGAATGATCCTGGATATAGTTGAGAGCTTCTGAAAGCATTCCTCCTGTGCCGCACGCTGGGTCGAGCAGTGTTTTTGCTCGTCCACTTTGAGACAGGATTTCGTCGTCGTCGATGAAAAGCAGATCGACCATCAAATGAATCACTTCACGCGGCGTGAAGTGATCCCCGGCGGTCTCATTGGCTTGTTCGTTAAACTTCCGAATGAGGTGTTCGAACAGTTTCCCCATTTCTTCGTTCGGAAGGTTCTCTGGATGCAGATCGACTTCACAAAACTTCTTGAGCACGAGATACAGAATATAGGATTCGTGCATCCGCTGGATCTCAGCGTCCAGTTCGAAGTATTCAAAGATCTTACGCACGTTTGCAGAGAACCCATTGATGTAACTCACCAGATGGCTGTGGGCATGGTCCGAATCGCCAACAACCTCCGTGAGGGTCTGTGGATAGCGATTGTGGAACCTGAAATTCTTACCCGCCTTCTGGTTCAACAGCGCGTCGAGAGTGTCGTCAGGTAGTTTGCCGCCTTTGCGTTTGTCGTATTCCGCAACCACTTTTGCCTTGGTCGCTTCAAGCACACAATCAAATCGTCGCAGAACCACCATTGGCAGCATGACACGCTCATACTGCGGAGGTCGATAAGGTCCGCGAAGCAGGTCCGCGATCTGCCAGATAAAATTGAAAAGGCCGTGTTCAGTCATTTGGAAATGCGATTTCCGCCAAAGTATTGATCTACCGAAATCATCTGTTGCCGCCCGGTCTTGTGTCGCCCGTTTACGATCGCTGTTGCTTAAGGCGAATTGAAACAGATCTTGTCAGTTTTTGACAGACTTAGCACCTCCGAGGGGAATTCGTGCCCACTTTGCAGCAACAGCCATTCATTCTCCGCTGAGCCACGCGAACAGATCGTCAGTATATAGCATCATAAAACAAGTTCGCAGTTCTGGGGCGGGCGAATGAGAATTCATCGCCAGAGAATTTGAGGAGTTGGTCGGCGTTGAGGCTCATGCGGTCTTACCCGTCCATTTCGCCGTTGAAACCTGGGTTTTGCAAGAGTTGATGGTTTGGTAGATATGGTTTCATCGGCGGAGCTGGAAAAGAAGAATCCTACGCAGCGACTGCACAAATTCTGTTCCGCGATCCTCCCAATGAATCTCGACTCAACAAGCTCGTCCCGCTCCCGCAAATTGCGTGAGAATACAGGCGAAGTGGAGTTTTGCGCGGAAGTAGACGGCCGTACCTGGGCCGTATGACTCTCACAGACTATAGTTCAGCATTGCCGGTGGACGATGGGTTGCCGCCGCTGCGCAGGATGACTTCCGCTTTGGCGACGACGTTTTCTTCGATGCCTGAATCCCGCATGTGCTGCACAGTGCGATCGATGTCATAGGCGACTCGACGAAATTCCACCTGTCCGTCCTCGATAATGGCATATGCCGCTCGCGGATCACCATCGCGTGGCTGACCGACGCTGCCGGGATTGATCACCTGGGTCTTCCCGATCTGAAGCTGCATCGGAATGTGCGTGTGGCCGACACAGACAAAATCCACATCGACATGTTCCAGTCGCTGCTGCCACTGCTCCACGTTGTCACCAATGTACTCATCCATCGGATCACGCGGCGTCGCGTGGACGAGCAGAAAACGATGATCGCCGATCACGAGGTGTCGAGTGACGGGCATTTGAGCCAGCCAGGTAAGATGGTCATCGTTGAGGATATCAAAATGGTGCGGCCGCATTGCTGACACCATCCTGCGAAACGTGCCCCCGGGTCGTACCATCACGCGCTGTGCGACAGAGTGATCATGGTTGCCGCGCACGACGCTCGTGGCATTGCGTCGCACCCAGTCGATGCAGGGAATCGGATCGGTGGCGTAATCCACGACATCACCCAAAAACAGACAGGCATCGAATTTCTCGTCGATGGCCGCCAGAGCGGGCCAGTTGGAATGGATGTCGGCAATCAGAAGTATGCGCACAGCGGGTGTCCGGAAGTGGTTTTCATGGCAACCAGAATCGCTCGTGAGATCGACAGCAGTCGATTCGTGGCTGGTGGTCGCCGGAAACACACGTTACGGATTCTCGTTGACAGTCACGCTCAGTTGCAAGGCAAGCGAGTCCTTTTCATGGCGCAGTGTGATGCCTGCACCCTTGACGCAGCGGACAAATTCAAACACCAGATCAATCGCCGCTTCGGCTTCTTCGCGGGAATGGCCCTGCTCCAGCATGTTCTGCGAAATCAATTGCTCCCGGTTGTCGCTCAATGCATCGCGGATTGCCTCTGAAAACAGTGCAAGCTCAGTGTTAATACCACTGTCTGAGGCACGTGCCGCAGGGGCGCTCGCCAGTTGTTTCGCCAGATCTGCAGTGCTTGCGAGGATGAACTGGTCACCCGAAAACGCTGCCGACGGAGAAAAGTTGAAGATCATATCTGCCGTCGTGGAGTCTTTGTCTTTCTTCTCGGGGACGTAGTGTGACGTGATCAGATCCACGTCGTTGACTTTCGCCATATCCATTTCCAGTTGTGGCCGTCCCGCCATCGCACCGACGATATTGAAAAAGCCGATCACGCTTTGAAATGTACGCCGAAGTTCGGGACGCATGGTTTCGGCGTCTCGAAGTTTCAGAATCAGCGCGAAGGCCGGCAACTTGAGTGCTGGCACGGGCGTGACGTTTTCAAAACTCTGGCGAGTCACAATCAGTCCCATCTGTGGATCCAGCGCACCCAGAATCTCTTCACCGAAATCGCGGCCGGCAAAGATTGTCGAAAGCCCGCTGTCGGCTTCGGCGAGTTTGTCGTTCGTTTGTTCGTCAAACAGATCTCCGGCACGCAGCCACATCTGTGAGATATCCCGGTAAGTGCTCAGCGTCATCAGAGTGCCGGGGATCTCCGGCAGCACCGGTGCGGATCCATTGCTGTCCGGCCCAAAGAACCAGGCTCGTTCTTCAGGGATCCAGTCACCCTGCCATGGCGTTGCAAACTGCATTGTCAGACCAGCATCCGTCAGTTTCATGTCGGCCGTGACAAAAGGAGCATGTTGCAGCACGCTTTGAATTCCACCGACCAAAGCTTCAGCCAGCGGGTTCTCCGCTTTGCCTTCAAAAAACTTCTTCGCAGCACCCGCGTCACGAACTGTCTGAATGTTGCCGTATGCCCATGCGTGGGAATCCGCGTTACGCAGCGCGTATGTGGCTTTGAACTGCGCGTTTGCTGAAAGTGTACCAGCGACTTCAGCTTCAGTATCGGAAGCCTGGTGGTCCAGCAGGCGATCGAGAATGCTTTTCCCAAGTTCCCCTTTGTTCGTCAGGACGATCCACTGGCCGACGACTGCAGAACCAGAATGCTTATCGACCTTGTAAATCGTGACATCGCGATAAGCATCGGTGTTGCCGTTCTCTGCTTCATTCAGGCGCGTGAGTTCGAGGATCTTCACTCGGAAGTTTTCCGCGGTTGCATCGTCTTTCGTCCTGACCAGGATCACAGTGCCCTGAGTCGCCGCGTCGTAGGCAGCGTAAATGCCCCCGGCAGACAATGCTTCGAACGCGGGGCGCCAGTCAGAGCCAATCTGAATCTCCAGAAATTTTCGACCGGTCAGGAACGCTCGGTACTGGTGGGTCTGAGTCGCCGTCTTCCATGCTTCCAGATTTTGAATATGATGACTGACCGGATGATCGTA
>JBBJME010000187.1:0-13885 GCA_037719765.1 Planctomycetaceae bacterium | reverse complement strand
TCGTTCCGCCAGGACTGGTCGTCTGATTCCGACGTCCCATCTGATCGTACCCGAAGGACGTCGTATTGTAGTTCGTACCTTCCGTGCCGTTGCCGGTGGATGGAATCACGAAGTAATTCCGCGTCGAAGAAATCCGGCAGCACTGCTGATACTGGTTCGTCGTCCAGCGGACATAGCTCGTTTGACTGAAAGGGTCGGTCGGCTCAAGTTTGCCTGACGTGGACGCCCGTGTCGCCTGAATCTGTTCCAGCACGTTTCCGTTGTTGTTGGCAATGGTAATGGACACCGGGTTGACGAGCGTAAACGTTGTGCCTTCGGCATAGCCGCTTGCCGTGGTGACTTTATTCGTGTACTCATCATGCGTCGTCCACGTGGCAATGCGGACCTGCTTCGCTGTCGAGCCGATCACCGCTTCATGCACAGGCCCCAGCGTCTGAGTCGTACGACCTTTCGCATCGATTTCGTAGTCCGTGGTCAGATTCTGTTTGCCGGTCCCGTAATCCAGAATCGATTGTGTCAGGGCTCCCGTGAGCAGGTCATACGTCATTTGACTGACAAGTCCGCGCTCATCGGTCGATTCCGTCAGATTACCCAGCAGATCGAATTTCTGAATCGTCGTCGCTGACGCCGCTGCCGTTCTGCGTCGTCAGGACAGCCGGAAGCGTGGTGACAATCTGCGACGGCTGGACTTTGCCCGCATAAAACGTGTAGGCATAATTCATTTCAACCGGTAACGCCTGCAATTCATCGGTGTAAACCGTCTGCTTCGAAACCAGCACCCGCGTGATGCCAGCAGTCTGGGTGATGTAGTCCGTCTGCGACTGACGAATGTTCGTCCCCAGCTGCCCCTTACGAATGCTGCGATACTTCACATAGTTGACAGTCGCCGTGCCGGTGTCGTATTCCGTATACTGAATCAGTCCGGCATTGTCCCGCAAATATTGAAATCTCTGATCATCCACAACCCAGTTGACCAGATCATCTTTTGTTTCGTCGTAGCCGATGACAGCGGACGGGGACGCCTGGAGATACACTCGACCATAGCCATCAAAACGAGTAAATGAGCACCACTGTCGCGCGCCATCCTCACTCCTCAGGACCGACAGCATGGCCAGATCATAGTAGTTGGAAAAGGTGATCTGCTGTGATCCATCAGGGTTTGTCAGGATGCTTTTCTTCGTCCAGAAATTGAAGTATGGCGGATTACCCTGCTGATGCGGATTCGACGAATAGCTCAGTGTGTACTCCAGCGTACCGCCATTCGTCCGCCACAGCGTGACGCGCGCGTGGACGGTTCATATTCGTAATACATGTCGGCGTACTGGGCGAAGACGTTGTCAGACATCGTGCCCGGGTCCAGGCCATCGTCTATCGCTCGTTGCCATGACGCTGGCGACATCACGTACTTCAGCCCATGCTCAAAGCCAATGGTTGTCTCTGAGCCTGCCTTGTAATACCGATACATCGTCGCTTTCGGAGCGACAAATGCGCCTGCCCCTCCGCTTGCCGCTGCATCCCATGTGCGTTTCGTGCAGACTCGCAGATCTCCTAGAACCAAACGAAGTCGTCCCGTCGAAGTAATTGTACTGGACCTGTTCAATGTTCTCCCAGCTGCCCGAATTGGTTCGCTTGCGCCGCGTGAGCAAAGACAGTTTGCCGTTCCCATCAAACGTCTGCAGAAACGATTCGTCGTAAGTCGTGCCGCTGGCGGTAAAACTCTGAACAGTATCCAATGTTTGATTCGCACCAAACGAACCTGTCAATGTCTTCACCACCCCGCCCGCCGATGTCTGCGTTTTCATCAGACCCGGATTGCTTGATGCGGTGAGCGAATTGAACACCGTCACCGTGCCATCCGCCGCCTGCAGCGTCATTTCATTTGTGGTCGTGTTTTTCGACAGAATGTTGCGATTGCCGAAGAGCGCATCGTAACTGCCCGAAGTCGTGCCAGCTTTCATGTACTCCACATTGCCCGACGTGTTCTGGAACATCACGTCCGCACCCGACCAGACAGACGCTTTCACGGTCGGTAAGTACGGCACCTGCCAGCCATAGCCCTGACCGGCATCCGTCGCCGCAGCGACGATATTGTTGTACACGGCAGCAAACACCGTGGCCATTCCGAGTCCCCCCGATCCCACCCCGGGAGCGGCCATGTCCACCTGGCCGGAAGACACGTTCACGCCATTGCTCACAACGCAGCTGCACGCATTTGCAGGCGTGCAGATCGGCCCCATGATCAATGACGAACTCGAGGACGACGACGAACTTGAGGACGAACTGCTGCTGCCGCCGGATGATGAAGAACTGGAAGAACTGCTGCCGCCGGACGATGACGAACTACTGCTTGAGGATGACGAGCTACTGCTGGAGGACAACGAACCACTGCTCGAAGACGACGAACTGGAAGACGATGAACTGAATGACGACGAACTGCTGCTGCTGGACGAGGAACTGCCGCTACTGCTGGACGATGAGGAACTGCTGGAGGAGGAACTCGACGACATAACAGTGTTACTCCCGAACTTTCGATCACTCGAATGAAGTCACGAGAACAGACCTCATCGCGGTCAGTCAGACTCTCACGTCTGTGTCAGCGTCTTAATCGTGCCGTCAGGATAACGAACTCTCAGCACCGGTACGCCACCCACAGTTTCCACGTAGATCGACGCACGTCCGGCGGGTGGATTGACGACGGACGCAGGCTGCGGGCCCAGCGTCACTGGCCCGGCCACTTCCAACTGCGTCACCGGCGTATCCGTCCCGATGCCAACGAAACTCTTATTCCAGTCCAGCGTCAGGATTGAGGTCCAGACGCTTGTGCTGCTCTCTTTTCTCTCAAAAAACAGGTCGCCACTGCCATAGCGAAATCGGATACGCTGCCACTGACCGGTCGCCAAAAGTCCCGATCCAAAATAAATAAAAGTCTCTGATGTGCCTGCGGTGCTGCCCGTCGCCATCAACAGGGCTTTTCCGTCTCCCTGAATCTGCACCTGCTCCAGCGGTGTCGCCGTTCCAATGCCCAGACGATTGTTTGTACTGTCCCAGCAGAACATGCCGACATCGTCCTGCAACACAGGACTACCCATTGTCCCGCCGACGAATACCACGCTGCCCGGCACAGCCGAATCGGACAAACACCGATCCGCCAGTAACATCAGATCTTCTTTGAGATTGATCCCGGCGTCCCCGGTCGGTGCGGAAGGTACCTCAAGTCCCTTGTATACTTCACGCGGCAAGGAATGATGCCGGGTCAAAACGCTGGAAATTGTGTGTCATGAGCGAAGCAAGTCGGCTGCGATGTTTGGTGGGAATTTTTTCCAGGCAGCCGTCGATGGCTTGGCAGAATTCGGCGAAGGTGGTGTAGTGTCGGCCGTAGAGAACGTCACGTTTGACGAATTTCCACAGTCGTTCGATCAGGTTCAGGTTCGGAGAATACGAAGGCAGGAACTGGAGTTGGATATTGAGTGTCGCCGCCAGATCCTTCACCAGAGCACAGTGCTGATAGCGGGCATTGTCCAACACCAGCGTGATCGGTCCCTGCAATCCAAGTGCTGCGATTTTATGCAACAACTCGCACATCGTTGCCGATGACACTGTGCCGGTCGTCGTGACGCTGACAAGCTGATTCGTCGCAGCGTTCCATGCTCCAAGAACGCTGTATCTCATGCGGCCCGAAGCGCCTCGAATAAACCGGCGACACACGCACCACAGACAGCCCAAAAATGCTCCCTGGACGAAGTGCGACGCATCGACAAAGAAGAGGGGGCCTTTGCCACATCGAGCCGAAGCCAATAGCGGTTCCAGTTTTTTGTCGAGGAATTCCTCCTGAGTCGCGACGTGTTCCTCGATCGTTTTCTTCGGAGGCAGCGGAATCGCCGCCGTGCATCGCCATTTCAGGCCGAGACTTTTTTTAAAAACTTACGCGTCTGGGTGAGCCCGCGTTTGACGCCGGTGGCCTCTTCAATCCGTCGACTTGCTTCTGCCGTTGTGTGCGGTGGATCTACACGAAACATTTCTTCCAGGGAAGTCTGATGAGCGACAAGTTCGCTGGTCGGGATTTTCCAGTCGAATTGTTTCAGCCCCTCGATACCGTGTTCACGATAGTGAGCCACGTAACGATCGACGGTCGGCTCAGAAACACCAGCCAGCCGAGCGGCATTCGAATACGTTTCGCCGAGACTGATCAGCCACAATACTTCCATTCGCAACTGCACTCGCGGATGCGGATGCTCAAACCGCTCCGTCCGCAATGCCTGCCTCTGTTCATCCGTAAACGTCAACCGAGCCATCCTTGACTCCTCGAACAATCATGCAAGACTGCTGTACAAACTCAGACCGAAGTGTGCCTCAAAACCGAATTCGCTGCAAGGCATCATTCTGGGGCACGCGGAGTATAAACCTGCCATGACATCGCACGATCTCCGCGTCCAGTAGGATAGAGTCGGATGCACACCAGTTTGCCTGCTTCTCACGTCGATGCAGGAAAGGCGAAACCGGATGTCGCAAGCCTATGCACGGATTTTCAAAACCGCAAGAGGATGTTTCAAAAGATTTCACAGGAATGACGGAAATTCATTTTCTTCCAGATATTCAGTGGGAAGGAATTGTCGCACTGATGCGTTTTCGCCGTGATACTGAGGAGAAATGGTGGCTTTTGTATGTCACGCGCAGGGTCGATAGCCCATGGGTTTATTAAATCCACTCGCAAAGATCGCGAATTTTTTTATCGCCGGTTGCGGAGTGGATTTATGCGGACCGCAAATTATCGAATTCCTGCAGGATTTGATGCTGTTTTTCGTCAGATAGCCGATTGTCGAAAACAGATTCCAAAGGAACTCATCAGTAATACGCCCAGAACCCTGCAGAAAAGCCGCCGACGAAGGCAGGTCGAATGCTCCCAGGAGTTCAGCCCGAAAAACATTGAGTTCGCCGTGAGCCGCAGCCGCTCCAGCGAGTAATTCCCACAGGCAGGGCGCTGCACTTTTTTCAGCCGCCAAGCTCGAATTTCATGATCCAGCCCGATACGAGCGCCACCCAATCGGGAAGGAAATCCAATCACACAAATCTCGTTCATTCTTAGAATGGCTTTCTGATGATAGTGACCATGGAAATGCTCAAACGACACCGGAATATTTCTGAGTTGATATCAGAAATTGGGCAACCGGAGACTGTCATCGCAGTCGAAGAAGGAACTGCCCGGCGGTATTCTTTTTCACGGGTTTCGAAAGACGGAACTCTGGTGGTTGTTGAACGCAATGACGCACCGTTGGAATTTGCATGGTATGCAAACCCAGCGTAGGGCTGACTGTGGTGCCTGTATTGATTTCACTTTGCACGAATCTGACCTTACCGATTATTTTGGACGAATTCGGGATTCCCAGCGGTTCTGACGAATTATCCTCAACGGACTTGCCGTTCAAATAAAACTTGGCGGATCACTCATGATGACGGCCCAGATGAGTCATTTTTCAAGTCAATTCGTTTGCGGGCGTTTCCCTTCGGGCCGGGGTGCTCTGTGCTTCGCATTCGCTGGGTCCGGCTAACCGGACTGCTTCTCACCCTGCAGATCCCTCTAACGCGAACAACGGAATGGAAAACGGCCTGAAGCTTCGTCTTGAAGCTTCAGGCCGTGGGCATCGATGCGGTTCATGGTTGTGAGGCCTCAGGATTTTTTTGTCTCGGCCTTGGGTGGCTGAGTTGGCTCCTGCTGAGGCTTGCTGGGTTTGTGAGGATGATGGCTTCCGCCATTGGCCATGATTGTTGTGCCTTTCCAAAAGTGTCGAACCAAAGTGATTCGCCCACAACAGAGTAGACGATCGAGTGCCATTCTAACATCTGTCGCACGATCGTCAATGTCTTGTGACAATATTTGTATGGATGATATCGAGCGACATTTTGCGAACGCTGTGAAGTTCCACCGGAAACGGCTTGGCATATCGCAGGAAGTGTTTGCGCACAAAGCGGGAATTCATCGCACATATGCCAGTTCCATTGAGCGGGGCCGCGTTCAGGTCAGTATCGCCATCGCAAGCCAAGTCGCCGAAGCACTTGAGATTCCGATGAGTAAACTATTCCGTGACGTGGAACGATTTTCCAAGGGCGAGCTCTCGGAAGGTTCGGTCGGCGAATAGCCTTGCCTCGCGATTATTCTTCAAGCGTCCCAGTCGCCGCTCGTGGCTGGGCTGAAAGCAACTGCTGAGTTCGCTCGTGATATTTTCTGAGGGTGTCGCGGGAGGTCAGGTAAAAAGTCGCTTCAACAAGCAGGAATCCGGGATCGGTCCAGCTGATCTTGCACGGGGGCTGGATGCTGATTCGATGGCAAATCCAGGTGATGGCGCTGGCTACAAACATGTTCGAGTAAAACTGGTAGTGCCGGTAGTGGATTTCGATCAGCAGGTTGAACGCATCCACCTTGCCGGGAAGCATTGAAAAATCGAGATCTGGAGCCGCCAGTCCCGTTGCCGCATGGACGAGATCCACGCAGGCCCAGCGAATGGCGGTGACGGTCATGCCCACGGCCAGCGATGCCACAGTCAGGTACAGGAAGCCGCTGATCGTCGGCGCGTCATTCGGAGTCGAAGCAAACCAGGCTCGCAACGCTGGTGAAAATGAACTCAGGCCCCAGAGCGCGGTGGCTCCCGGGACAAGGTAGGCAATCAGAACTCCGAAGTTGTTGCTGGTGACATCTTTCACCAGACGACCGTAACGCAATTTGGGCCTTCGCGCAAGATGCAATTGTGGTACGGCGATATCCGTCAACTGGAGTTCGGGGGATTTCGATGCCTGACGTTGTGGGTTCTTATCAACGTTGATTCTGATTCTGTTTCCGGAGTGTTTGGGTTCGATGATTGAGCTTCAGCTTCAACACAGGGTGCAGCGCCCAGAAGTCTGTTCAGTTGCTCTCCGCCCCCAGCAAACGCCGGGCCAACCGCCGCCGCCGCGACCGTAAAAAAAGTTAGCCGCCGTCGTGATTTCTCATTGTATCACGGCGTCAAGGTCCGTGCGCCGCGCGGTGCGGGCTCGCTGCTGCTTTTCGTTCCGAAAAGACTCCACCTTGACTTGCCGTGTTCGATAGCCTTTCAGGCCGACGGCGGGCCATGACTGATTTAGCAGTCAAATCAAACATAAATGCTGTTCATGCCGAGATCAGCACATATCAGGAGAATATTACCATGAAGAAAGAAGAAGCCGTTGAACTCGCAGACAAGTGCCTCAATGAACTAGCCGCATCGCTGGAACAGGGGAAGACCGAAGTGCTGGAAACGTATCTCGGTGCATTGGCAAGGTTTCATCATTACAGCTTTGGGAACATGATGATGATCATCAAACAGTTTCCGGAAGCCAGCAAAGTGGCCGGCTTCTATACATGGAGAAAACTGGGGCGCTGGGTCAGAAAAGGAGAATCCGGAATCGTTATTCTGGCACCCATGATCGGACGAAAGAAGGACGAAGCTGAGTCGGACCATCGTGTTGAATCTACACTGTCAGATGAGAAGCCAGTGTTTGGTTTCAAAGCGGTCCATGTGTTCGACATCAGCCAGACCGAGGGTGAAGAACTGCCGAAGCTTTCCGAGATCCGTGGTTCCGCTGAACACAATCTTCTGTATCTTGAAAGCGTCTACCACACGCTCAACATCAAGCTGGAGACACGTCCCATGCCGGAAGGAACCCGAGGCGCTTCAATGGGCGGTCATGTTGTCGTGAAGGAAGGGCTCGATCAAACCATGAGGTTCCGAATATTGGCCCATGAATTGGCTCATGAGCTGATTCATTCTCACCTTGTCGGGCACGACGTTCTCAAAAACCACAGCTTGATCGAAACTGAAGCCGAAGCTGTTGCGTTTGTTGTTTGTAAAGCTCACGGAGTTGATACTCAGTCACTGAGCAGCGAGTACATCCACCTGCATCGCGGAGACAACAAGTTGCTGATGGGTTCACTGGACCGAATTCAGCAAACAGCCACGAAGATCATTGGCCTGATTCAGGATGACAAGAACACTCCCATTTACATCCGAACCAGTCATCGATCGAAAGTCCGACGCCACGTCACTCATCAGAGCATTTGACATCAGCCCCAGCCTTACCGACAGGCGAGCTCGATTCGATGAGGATTCCACGCCGTTAATTCACCAATCTCGCTTCCTCAGATATCCGCCTCAGAGGAGAAAACACATCGCCCAGGATTCAACAATACACAAGAAGCGGTTCACCGAAAGCCAGTACCATACTGATTGTCAAGTACCCGATGAATTGGGCGTTTCCCTTGCGGGCCGGGGAGCTTCGGGCTTCGCTGGACGCTCGGTCCTGCGGAGTGCTTCGCCCCCTGCGCATCCCAACCGCGGGGAGTGAACGACCGGAGGAGGTTCCCGTCAAACGAGTTCTGATTGTATCACGGCGTCAAGGTCCGCTTCTCGCCTGCGGCGAGGCGCTGCTGCTTTCGCTGCGCGAAAGACTCCACCTTGACTTGCCGTGACTGGTGAACTCGCTTCGGCGGGCACAAATAAACACGTCCGGCAAGTCGCCGAACTGCTGGACAATCGAATGGAGGCACTATGCCACTTACAGTAAAAGAAAAGGAACATTGGAAAGAACGTATCGCGATGAAGATCGAGAAGGCGATCGAAAACGCGTATCGCGACGAAGGAAACGGACTGCGGGAAAACATTCGTCAGCAGGCGAAAACGCGGGCGATGAAACACTATGGGTTGGAGGACTACATGAGGCGGTACTCCAGTCGTAAAGCCCAGATTGAAGCATTGCAGTCACAGCAATTCAGGGCATCGGAAGAAGCATCAAAACCACTCGAGAGCATGTCCCGCCATTGCTGGTCGGACCGGCATTCACTGATTGTGGGAGTGATCGATCGTGCAGCGAAGGACGTGGAAAAGGAAATTCTTCAGGAGTCCGAGGTCGGAAGGAAGATTCTGCGGCTTGAACGCGAACGAGAGGAGTTGATCGATACCATCTGGCTGGCCACTTCAACCGTTCAAATACAAAGTCTGTGGAAGGATTTTTCGGCAATGCTCACAGAAGAGCCTACCGAGCTTCAGAAGCAGGCGCTCACCTACGAGCCGCTTGACGACTCCAAATCGGAATAACATTCCCCCCGACCGAATGTTTAGGTCGGTTCTATCTTCAGTGGCCAGTCAACCGACTGGCCACTTTCCACTGATCAACGCGAAACCCAAATGTCCTCGCCCATCACCACGATCAGTGAATAAATCCCGAGTTCCGAGACATTCGAAACATGCTTCCGCCTCACCAATAGACGAGCCCGATTCGATGAGGATTCCGCTCGCCGTTCAGTGAACGGGTGACTGTTGGTGATGCCTGTTCATCACGGCAGGTTCGTCCACAGCAACCGATCACCAACTTCTTCAAATTCGTTTGCCTGCACATCGACTCTGCTCAGTCGAGTAAACACCGGTATGGCCATGGGGACGCTCGTCCCGAGGTTCCTTTGGTCGCTTCGAGCAAGGGCTCGCCAGATCGCTTTGCAATCTGTCATGCCCTTGCAAGCGCTGCGCTGTCTTTCGCTCCCGACGGAACCACGGGACTCGCTTTCCTCTTTGAAGGTTGTTTGTTTTCCATCGGCTGGCGCCCTTTGGTGAATGAAAAACAAACAACCTTCAAAAAGGAAAAAACATTATGGCCAATAAACCAGTATTCACACGCCGCCTGAACAGAGTCGAAGCAGCCGTCTGGCAGAACGAGACAGAAGAAACGATCTGGCACAACGTGACGTTCCAGAGGGTGTGGCTGGCATCCCGCAGGCTTATGCGGGGCATGGGTTGTAGTTCTTGATAAGCGATTTGTGCGGGTAGAGGGATTTTAATTCGGTCTTGATTCGGACTTTGTAGAAGTCATCGCGATTGGGAGACTGGTGGATCGCTCGGATGTGCAGCATCGGCTGCGCGCCTTCGATGGACCACCGCATCCCGCTGCGTTCCATGCGATCTTTCACCAGATGACGGCAGGCGCCTTCGATCACGCCCGTGGCGATGGGGTAACCCGCCGCCAGATATTCGTGGTACTTCATGCGGGTGCTGTTGTTGGTGAAGTAGCCGCAGACGGTCTCAACTTCTGTCGCGGCCTTGCCCTTGAGTTCGTGGACTGTCGCCATACGACGCAGTCCGATGATCACGCCTTTCACGTCGCCTGACAGAATGCGTTCGAGTCGTTCGCGAGCGAAAGCTTCCTGATGTTCGCGATGCGAATGAAACGCTTTCGCGGCTTTCCACACATACTGTGAAACATGCAGAATATCGAGGATTTCCAACACCCGCAGAGACACATCCGGATCCAGAGACGCATGCATGGCGTCCCACTGGCTGGGCGATCCGTCCATCAGCCCGATCAGCGGCTGTTTTGGTTGCAGCCGATCGCGAATCCGCTGACTCGCCCAACTAAACGCTTCGATCTGACCGGAGATCATTTCCGGCTTTTTGCCCAGATCACGTTCGCGGGCAAACCGCGCCGTCAGTTGTTTCGTCACGGGGATCGGTCGAGGCGGGCGATCGGTCGAATCCTTCGCATCGCGAAACAGAGCCGCCACAATGTCTGCGGGCGTACGCTGATAACAATCGACCGAATAGACACACGTGAGCGTGGCCATACGACGATTTCCGCGTCGTTCGGCCGGATCGAAGATCGGCACGCGAGCCAGATCCGGCTTGACCAGCGGAACACCTTTTCCGTCGCCTGTGAGAATCATCAGCTCTCCTTCCTTTTCGGCGGCCGGAGCGGCAAGCTCGTCGAGATATTCCTCCGCCTGCCAGCCCACCCGCTGGTTGATGCGTTCCAGCGTTTCCTTGGACAACGTCTGCCGCATGACGCGGGCAATGCCGTCCAGCGAATGATCAAATGCCTGCTCGACGCAGAAGCACTGCGAAAATTCCTCAAACAGGTACGACCCATATCCCGGCGGCAACTGCATCCGGGCATCGACCGGACGCAATTCAATCTTCCTCTTCGTCCCGCGAGCGTAAACGTACGCTTGAATCTGAAACAGTCCGAAGACCGTCTGAAACGGGCGATTCACCGGTTCGGCACTGCGGTGCAGCGTCACGCCTTCGTCCGTGGTGACAGTCTCGCCCAGATCGCCATCGCCCTGCTGAGAGATGAACAACCCCGTGCCGAGATTCGCCATGCGATGGATCATTTCATGCCATTCCGACTCGAACTCGTGGAACGCCCGCCCCTTCGCAGCGGCCATGCGAATCCACTCGTCCATCTTTCCCGCCATGTCCACCAAAGACTTTGCCGTGAACGAATTGACCTTGCCAGTCTCAGACTTTTTCGAGATGCTCATCACTCGGCCTCCTTGCCTTTGAAGAATGAAGTTTCTGTACCTCCATCTTCGCAAAGAGGCCGTTTTTATGCGCCCTCAGTTCCAGTAACCAAATTTACGCAATTACCCCAGCTTCATTGCGGCTTGCCAGCCACACCCCCTGCGAAGTCGGCAGTCGATGCTCAAATGCGACTTCCATTCCTAACAAGAATCGATCGGAAGGATCAAGCTGAAACTTGTCGTAATAGCCAAACCAGTGAAAGCCGGGCGTTCTCGATACCTGTAGAGCTTCAAAGTGAGTTTCCATAGATTTATCTTGCAATTCAGCGAACGGTGGGAACACGGGGCCATTTATTCACGGAGTTTTGGTGAATTTGCAGACGCTGTCAACGACAGGCTAGCCTTATTTTCCGCACCCCCTTGCGGAGTAAAACTGGGAAAGCGCCGCAGCGGTTTTTGATGCTTACGAGGTTTCAGTCATCCGGGAGTCGTGGCAATCTTCGGCTGAGGATCTGGGCGGGGGTTGAGAAGTTCAAACGGTTCAGAATGTTTCGCTGACGGGCTGTCAGTCGAGTCGGACACACTTCGCGAAGAAAGGACGAACGGTGATAGACCAGGATCGTATACGTGGCGAAAGATCGCAGCAGTGTCTCAGTCGTCGTCCGCCGTTCCTTCACCGGTGCATCCAGCGGCGTGTTCTGGCGGTAGACTCGCTGCAGAAGAAAGTAAGTCGTCAGACCGATCATCATCAGGAACACCAGCGACTCGACTCGCTTCGGAGAATGCAGAAACACCGGACGGACGGCCAATGGTCCTTTCAACTGGTGATTTGCATGCTCCGCAAGGTTTTGAAGTTTGTAACGCGAGAAGATCGCATCACCACTCATCTCGGACTGTGGCACGGTTGTCACCATCGCCGAGTAGCCGTCGTACTGCTCGTCATCCTTCAGCAGCGATTCATTGAACGACCATTCGAAGCGATGCGTCGGCTTGCGAGCACCACGAGGCGGCGCAGTGGCTGCGTTCTTCTGCGATGCGATCACCGCCTTCTGTTCGGCAGATGTGAGCGGCTTCATTTCCCACCGGAAGTACTTTGCCGCCTGCTTCGTGCCGAAGAGGCGAGCGATGCGTTTCGAGATCGCGGCCTGGTCCGTGCCGCGACGACCAGTGGCCACGCTGGCGACAATCTGAGTCAGTTCGGCCTTGATCTTGTCGATCTGTTTCTGACGGTACGCTCGAACGACTTTCTGATCCGCCGTGCTGAACACAAAGATCACGCGAGTCGCGATACTGCGTTTCGAATCATCGTCGCGGAACGTATGTTTGACGATGGCCAGTTCGTAGTGTTCCTGCGGCAAACTGCATTCTTTTTCACGTCGTCGCTGCTGTTTGATCGACAGGAACGAAGCCTGTTTCCACCTCAGCGATTTGAACTGGGCGTCAAACAGTTGTTTCACGTCTTTCCACGGGACCGCACAGATCACACGATGACCGACATCGTGCATTCGCAGCAGATGACCGACCGAGTACGTGCCGCGATCAGAAATCATGGTGGTCCGGCTGAGCTTCAGGGATTCATTGATCAGCGCCGACTGCTCATGAATGCCCGTGTGGCCGTTCTGGTTGCCGCCGATCGTATGGCCGATGATCGGAAGCGATCCAAGTCGTTCATCCACGACGGTGGTGAGTCTGACGTGGATCATGAGCGTGCCCTGCGGTGCGTCATCGGTCTTCGCCCTTTCGTGATGTGGGCCGGTTCCAGCGTGCCGTTGCTGCGAATCCGCTCTCGACCACGCCGTCCCGCTTGACGGCATTGTCGTACGCGCCTTCAAACAGGATATGTCTGGGATCGTAGTGCAGCTGGCTGAGTGGCACGTCAAACTCTTCCGCCACATGCAGGGCCACAGCTCCCAGAATGGAATGCCGCTGTTCAAAGAAGGCGTCGAGCGATCGTCCGAAACGATCGTCGTTCATCTTCTCGACCGGCATGTTCCAGAAGATGTCGGCTCCGCAGGAGTCCGCCCACTCGGGAATGTTCGAGAGCGCGATCGGCGAATACAGCCTGGCGGCGACGAGCAGATTCAAGGTGGTTCCATGATCAAACTCCGCCTGCGCGTCCGCCGGAATGTGCTGTTTGATGATGTCTTTGAGTTTGATTCGCTCCAGCATCGGCGCAATCACCGCCAGCTTTCCAAAGTTCAAACCATCGACGTCCGATTGATTTCCGTAACACGTATATGCGCTCATGCGCTAAGCCTGGCAAAAAGCGCAAGTTCAGTCAGTGATTTATTTTAGGGATGCGGAAAATAAGGCTAGCTCAGATTGAGGTTTTATTTTCTGTATCGAGTTAGTGCATGGCACGCACGAATCGGCAGGAAGTTTTGGCGGACCATAATCGGTACGTTCGCTAGGCATTCCTTTGGTTGGTGTAGACATCTGAAGTTCCCTATGAAACGTGGGCGCTCAAAAAGTATGGCAGAGCAGAGGCTTGGTGTTTCAGGCGGGTGTGGCTGGAATGCCGCAATGATGACGGCCTACCAGCGAATCACGAAGTCAACAACTGAACATTTGGGCGCTGCACAATTCAACCGC
>JBBJME010000186.1:0-13920 GCA_037719765.1 Planctomycetaceae bacterium | reverse complement strand
CGGAAAAGTGGTTTGATTTCGTTTCGCAGGAATTCCAGTCGCTGATGTGAAAGGTCTGTCCAGAAGTCCTCGTCGGCGACCTGTGCAAGACTCGCTGCCGCTTCCTTGATCACCACGGAGCCGGACGGCAATGCAATGATGCTGCGTCGAAGCTTGTGGGCTTCCCGGTCAGCAATGCTTTGGTGTCCCGTGTCTATGGCTTTTTCGATCTTGTCGATCCGCAGCCCAGTGACTCGGACTGGAAGTGGAAGCTGAGCTGTCGGCGTCTTACCTTTAGGGTTCAGTTTGAAGTATTCAAAGTTGTCCCAGCAATCGAGGATCAGGAAGACGTCTTTCTCCAGGCACCACGGCTTTGGCTTGTTCGATTCGAGCAGTCGCGTTCCACGTCCGATCATCTGCCAGAATTTAGTGTAGGAATACACCGGTTTGGCAAACACAAGATTAACGATTTCGCGGACGTCAATGCCGGTGTCGAGCATATCAACACTGATCGCTACTCGTGGCATATCGCTGTTGGTGAATTGATCGAGGAGCCCGCCTTTCCCGTAAACTCGCGGGTCATCGGAGACAAGGACCTTTGCCAATTCTCCGGCATACTGTGGATAGAGCTTGTCGAACACCTCTTCCATGCGTCGAGCGTGAGCCTTAGATGTGCAGAAGAAGATGGTTTTCCCGGGCAGCACGCCGTTCGCATCTTTGATGCACTCTTCCATGAACTCGCGAACGATCAGAGTGTTCGTGCCCTTGTTGGTGACCTGCTTTTCCAGTTGCGTTCCTTCGAAGTTGATTTCTTCAACTTCCTTGCCTTCCAGAATCAGCTTCTTCTGATCTTCCAGTGAGATTGTGCGTTTGCTGATCCCTTCGATCTGAAATCGCGTCTGAATCTTCATGACCTGAAAGTTGCACAGATACGGAGGCTCGTTATTGACGGCTTCATCGTAAGTGTAGGCGAACGTCGGAAGGCCATCTTCGCAGTGGAACACTTTGAAAGTGTTGTGATCGATCAGGTCAGTCGGTGTTGCCGTCAGGCCCAGCGTGATCGATTTGTAGTAATCAAGGATCTCGCCATAGGTGTTGTAAATCGACCGATGACTTTCATCGACGAAGAGAAAGTCAAAGAAGTGCGGTGAAAGTGTTTGCCCGCTTTCTCGGATGATGTTCAGCATCGTTGGGTAGGTGGCAACATAGATACGCCGATCTTTTGCAATCAGCTTTTCGCCGGTGTTTGGCCAGCGGGGCTCGTTGGGCAGATGTTCCTTAAATGCTGCGAGAGCTTGTTCGCGCAGGGCGATACGATCGACGAGGAATAGAACTCGCTCAGCATGACTGGCTCGCATCAGTGCGTCGGCCAGTGCGATGCAGGTTCGCGTTTTACCGGTCCCGGTTGCCATGACCAACAGGAAGTCTCGCTTCTTTTGTTCAATGCCTTCCAGCACAGCACGGATGGCTCTGATCTGGTAGTCGCGACCTGCGATGTCGGTGTTGATCAATTCCTGTGTCAGCGGCTTTCGATTTCGGCGAATGTATTGCATCCGCTCGAGGTCGTCGCGTGTTGGAAACCCGACGATCTTGCGAGGCGGATAGTTTTCAAGGTCCCAGAAAAAGATCTCGTGGCCGTTGGTGTAGAAGCAGAAGGGTAGTTCGCCGCCGTGCTGCTTTTGAATGTGGTAGCAGTACTGCTTAGCCTGCTCGCGACCGATGGCGGCATCAACGCTGGATTTCTTCGCTTCGACGACGGCCAGTGGCTTACCGTCTTTTCCGAGGAGCGCGTAATCGCTGAACTGTTTCGACTGATACGATTCTGGCTGGTCAGCGACAGCGTCGTCGGCTGCGATGCGGATTCCAAGTTCCGGCTTCACCTGACTCAGGTCCGTGACGTCCCATCCGGCCGCGGCGAGCCGACGGTCAATGATTTCTCGACGGGTGTCTTTTTCGTTGGTCATTTTGCACGACTACGGAAAGGCGGAAAGTGATTAATGGCACCGGCGTAGACTAAGACATTCCGAGTAGACAGAACAAAGGCCCAAGTGACTCTATTGATTGCATTGTAGACGTTTCATCAAGCAGCGTCACAGTCCTTGGCATTACGAATGCGGGTTTCCTCAGAGGCCGCAGGCTCCGAAGACTTCGACGACCATGAAACCAGACGATTCCGGAAAGCATTCGGATCCAGATGACCTGCAAAACTAAATCCCACCTGCCGACCTGAGAGTGGCGATTCAAGCCTTCGACAGTAGCTCGCCTTTCTCGCAGCGTTAGGGCCTTCGAAGTTGGGATGCAACTCCAAACGGACTTGAACCGGCCCGTTTCCAATCCCTGCATCCAGGAAGTTCTGGAGAATTTCCCGAACCAATGCATCGGTCCCAGCGTATTCACCCTCGCCCGCTTGCTCAGCGTTGAAGAGCTGGGTTTCATTGAGATCACGACGAACAGCCGCAGGATCAAGTTTGGCAATGGTTACGGCGATCAGGGCGTTCGAGTGCCACTGATAATAGCGGTAGTGGATCTCGATCAGTCGATCGTATGCGGTGATTCGGTCTCTGAGCTTGCGGAAGTTCCACTTCGGCGGAAGAATGCCGGTGCGATGATGCAGCGTATCAATCAGCAGCCAGCGGAGAGTACTCACCAACTGCCCGGGCTCCGACCGCCGCCATTGTGATGTACAGGAATCCTCCGACCGACGGGACGTCGCTGGTCGCATGACCGAGCCAGTTGGTGATGAGCTCCGAATACGGCTGCAGGCCCCATAGCAGGATGAACCCCGGCAATACAAAGGCGATCAACCGGCCGAAGTGCTGATTGGTGATGTCTTTCACAGGGCGATCCTACGGCGCCGCTGTGATCAGCGCAATTCACTAACTGCCCGACGAATTCCTTGTGCAAATTTTGCACGAAGGTGTAATCATTCGGGGAGAAAGCGAGACCTTCCATGTCAGAATACAAGTTTCCAGCGGCCGTCAGCCAGTTGATTGAAAAGCAGCTCGCAACGGGCCGATATTCGTCGGAAGACGAGATTCTTGAGGCTGCACTCCAGCGGCTCGACGAGGAGTCGGACGATTGGGCGGCAATCAAAGAAGCGATTGATTCACTCGATGCTGGCGAACCCGGTCTTTCATTGACCGAAGCATTTGAGGAAGTCCGAAGACGAAACAAGATCGCTGGCTAATCTCATGTTTCAGGTGCGATTTCAACTGGCTGCAATCGAGGATTTGAACGACGCTTTCTTCTATGCAGCTCAGCACGCCCCAGAAGCTGCAGCACGATGCCTGGGCCGTTTTCAAACGGCACTTCAAACCCTTGAGCACAATCCTCAGCGTTGTCCTCTGGCACCGGAAAGCAGAAAGAGCCCACGAGAGCTGCGCGAATACTTGTTCGGTAAACGCAACAAATGGCGTAGACCAGTCAAAGTGATCAATTCAGTACTTAACTTCGGGTTGGCGAGGTCAAAGTCAACAATGGCGGATCCTGGCCGTTGTGTTTTGATCTGCGTTGCCGACAGATTCGCGTTCAGTCGTACTGCTGATACAGCGTGAGCCAGAAACAGTGCCTCCGCGGTGACATCGCTATGACTGCGAACTCTGATCTGGAACTGTAGATTCGTTCTGATGCTGATCAACTCGTCGGCCGAACTTAAAGAACAGAGCCGGTGTAACGACCTGATCGAGCACTGTCGATGTCAACATTCCGCCGAACACAACAAGTGCCAGTGGGTAGAGAATTTCCTTGCCGGTCTGCCCTGCGCCAAATAACAGAGGAAGTAACCCAATAAAGCTGGTGGCGGCGGTCATCATCACGGGGGCCAGGCGTTCCAGACTGCCGCGAATGATCATGGCTTCTCCGAACTTCTCACCTTCGTGCTGCATCAAATGCATGTAGTGCGAGATCATCATGATGCCGTTGCGACTCACGATCCCGATCAGCGTGATGAAGCCAACCCAGTGAGCCACAGTCAGGCTTGTGGCGCTGATCCAGATGCGAGGTACGTCCCACCATGCGGCTCCCTGCAGTGCCTCCGCCGACGGCTGATTGACGATCAGCAGCGTAATGATCGACCCCATCGCGGCCAGCGGGATGTTGACCAGCACCTGCAATGCCGCTCGCCATGATTCCAGACAGCGAGTTAGCAGCAGGAACACGCCAATGATCGACAGACTTCCCAGGACCAGCAGCCGAAAATTGGCCTGTTGCTGAGCTTCGAACTGACCGCCGTATTCGATGTGGTAGTTGCCCGGCAGCGCTCGCAGCCGATCTTCGATTGGCAGCGCGAGCCGGCGGATTTCATCGACAACTCCAGCCAGATCGCGACCGTGAACATTGCAGAACACGACGATCCTGCGCTGTACATGTTCGCGGTTCAGCGTATTGGGGCCGGTCGTGTCGAGTACATCGGCGACCTCCCCCAGCGACACGTGCCGCCCGGACGGCGTTTCCAGAATCGTCTGTTGAATCACATCCGGATCATTCCTCGACGCTTCGTCGTACCAAACGACAAGGCCGAAGTACCGATCGTCATCGAGCACCTGAGAGACAACTCGCCCTTTGTACGCAGTTTCCAACAGCGTTGCCACATCACCCGGCGCCAGTCCATAGCGAGCCGCATCTTCGCGGCGGACCTGCAATCGTACCTGCGAAACCTCAACCTGCGGTTCCATCTGCAGATCCACAACGCCTCGAACCTGACTCATCGCTGTGTACACATCCTGACTGGCATTCCTCAACTCCCGCAGATCGCTGCCGAAGACTTTGACGGCAATCTGAGCTCGCACGCCCGACATGATATGGTCCAGTCGGTGTGAAATTGGCTGACCGATGTTGGCCTTGATGCCGGGAATCAGCGTCACTTTGTCCCGGATGTCCGCAAGTACCTGTTCGCGCGGTCGACCGACAGTTTCAAAGCCCCACAGGTGAGCGATCGGAATGAGCCGCAGCGCTGTCGCACCCCAGCCATCGCGAGGACGCTGATGCTCCTGCACGCGAACATCAATTTCCGATGAATTCACGCCCTCGGCATGTTCATCCAGCTCTGCGCGTCCGGTGCGCCGTGAGACGGACAGGACTTCAGGAATTTCCAGCAGCAGCATTTCAGCACGTTCGGCAAGACGCTGGCTTTCGTCCAGGCTGGTGCCGGGTTCTGCCTGAAAACTGATGGTAAACGTGCCCTCATTGAATGGTGGCAGAAATTCGCCGCCCATCCAGAACAAGGACAACATCGAGATTGTGACCAGCACCAGGGTTGAACCGAGCACCAGGTTCGCGTGGCGCAGCGTCCAGCGTAACAGGACACCAGTGACGGCTTTCAGACCTCGCAGCAGAAACGGATCCCCCTTGTCGTCCAGAAACCTGGCGTTCGGCAGCAGGTACGACGCAAGCACAGGAGTGACAGTCAGAGAAACGGCCAGCGACGCCAGCAGGGAAGTCATATACGCAATACCCAGCGGCGCGAACATGCGGCCTTCCAGACCGGCCATGGAGAACAGTGGAAAGACAACCAGCACGACGATCAGCGTTGCGTAGACAATCGAATTGCGAACTTCACAGGAAGCATCGTAGATGACTTTCAACGCATCCTCCGGCACCGGCTTCTGACGATTCTCCTTCAGTCGACGGTAGATGTTTTCGATATCGACAATCGAATCATCGACCAGATCCCCGATGGCGACGGCGAGCCCGCCGAGCGTCATCGTGTTAATGGAAATTCCAAACCAGCGAAAGATCAGGACCGTCAGCAGGATGGAGAGGGGCATGGCAGTCAATGAACTGACGCTCGTGCGAAAATTCCACATGAACAGGAACAGCACGACCACCACCCACAACGCTCCGTCTCGTACGGCTTCGACCACGTTCGCCACAGCCGCTTCGATGAAATCCGCCTGCTTGAAAATGCGTTGCTCAATGACGACTCCGTCAGGCAGGTCTCGCTGCAGTTCGGCCAGTACGTCCTCAATTTGAGCATCGAGTTTCAACGTATCCGCGTCGGGCTGCTTTTGAATGGCAAGAATGACTGCAGACCCGCCGCTGACACTCGCCGGGATGCTGATCGCCTCGGCATTTCCCGCTCGCTCCGCAGCCCCCTTGCTCGCCTGCTCCCCTTCTTCTTTCACCAGAACGCTGCCATCGCCGCGTTTCACCGGGCCGCCGAAGCGCACATCGGCCACTTCCTTAATCAGCACCGCACGTTGTGTTCGCCACACGATGGGTGTATTCTCAATTTCCTCCAGTGTCAGGCTCTGCCCGCTGATACGAATCAGTGATTCGCGAGGTGAACGTACCATGATGCCGCCGCCCGCCAAAACGTTGGCTTTTTGCGCGGCTTCGGTCAACTGCTGCAGCGTGATATTTTGAGCCGCAAGGCGCGCTGGTGAAGTGATGATTTGATACTGCTTCAGAGTCCCGCCCATGACGGTCACCTGGGAGACACCTTCCACTGCCAGCAAACGATTTCGGACCGTGAATTCTCCGAGCGTCCGGAGTTCCATGTTTTGCGTTTCAACACCGGTCGCGTCTTTTGGCTGATTTGTCGACCGCAGCCCCAGCAGCATGATTTCACCCATGATCGATGAAATCGGGGCCATCACTGGATTGACGTCGCCGGGGAGGCGTTCTCGAGCAATCTGCATCTTCTCGGCAACAATTTGCCGGTCGCGATAGATGTCAGTGCCCCAGTCGAACTCGACCCAGACAATCGAGAGTCCGATGCCGGATGCAGAACGAACTCGCTGAACTCCGGTCGCACCATTGAGCAGATACTCGATTGGTCGAGTGACCAGCACTTCGACTTCTTCCGGTGCGAGGCCAGCCGCTTCGGTCATGATGGTGACTGTCGGACGATTCAAATCCGGAAACACATCGACCGGCATTTCGGTAAGCTGGTAACCGCCATAAACCATGATCAACGCAGCAGCAATCAGGACGAGAGCACGGTTTTTTAGTGAAAAAGCGATGATGGCGTTCAGCATGTTTTTGCTCAAATCTGAACAGCTCAAAACAGGTTCAGTGTGGGAACTTCAAAACCGTCATCCAACTCTCAATCACCTCCACGCATGGCCAACCCCTTCATCCGGCACGTCGGCCAAGTTCTCCCCCGTGCCAGACGGAGAAGGAACAATCGACGAGTGCTGTCATCGCAGTGCGGCGTAACCGGTCTGCAGCTGCGGAGCCCCTCTCACGGCGATCGATTCACCGGCAGTCAGCCCTTCACGGATCTCGATCATCGTGTCATCGGAACGCCCCAGCAGCACGAAGCGTCGTTCGAAAACATCATCGTCCTTACGAATGAAAACATAAGCTCGAGTGCCCTCACGAACCACAGCCGTCCGCGGAACTGCGAGTCTCGGTGAACTCTCCCCTGTCTCAATCGTCAATCGCGCCAGCATGTTGTGCTGCATCGGCACTCGCGGCATTTGCGTCAGCTCGACCCACACCGAAAGGGTTCGATCATCACGACCCACTGAGCGACCGCTGCGGACAAGGGTCCCTGTCACGACTTCACTGGAATCGGCGACGAACCGCGCGAACGGTCTGCCCCACCCGGACTTCCGGCAAGTCACGTTCGGAGACAAATCCCTGCACCCAGACCTGCGACAAATCGTGAATTTCAAACAGCGACTCCTCAGGCCGGACGACATGTCCCAGGACTTTGTCAAAATCCATGATCACACCATCGATCGGGGCGCGCACCGGGAGTGCGGGAATGAGTTGGTTTCGCGTCATCAGGTCAGCGATCTGATCATCAGTAAGCCCCGCCGTTTTCAGCCGCTGCGCGGCATTTTCCCGTTGATTGATGGACAGATTCAGCTGGCTCTCGGCTTCCCAAAGTCGCCGCTGGGATATGGCATCGTTGGCCAGACGCAGGTTGTCCATGATCGTCTGCAGCAGCCGGGCGTCTAAACGGGCCTTCAACAATTCCAGCTGCAGATTCTGAAATTCCTGGCTGACAATTTCCGCCAGCACGTCGCCCTGACGCACCTTCTGACCTCGGTCGACCAGAATGTGAGCGATCGATCCACCCAGCTGAGCCGCCGCTGTCGAACGCCGTGTCGGCGGCACATCGACAAGGCCATCGACCGTGATTGTTTCCGCCAGAGGATGCTGAGTGACGGTTTCCAGTGTCAGGTGAATATCGCGAGCAGTCTCCTGGCTGACCTTCAAAACGCCCTTCGTAAAGAATCCGCCCAGTTCATGACTGCCGCGCGTGACCACACGGTCACCGGGAAACACGTTGCCTCCACGAACTTCAATCAGATCGCCCATCCTTTCACCAAGCGCCACAGTCTGCTTTTGAAAGGTGGACGCGACTCTTGTTTGCTCTTCTTCTACCAGTATGAAACGTTCGGCTCCGTCACGAATGACGGCCGACAGGGGCAAAGTCAACTTCTCGCCTGTGTCATCCGTACGAAGTTGCACCTGACCGGACATACCCGGCAGAAGTTTTGGCTCACTGGACGATGAATTCGACAACGTGGCCCAGACCGTTCCAAGATGCGTTTGCGGATCCAGAAACTGTCCCAGAATGTCGATGGTTGCCGGGAACGTTTCCCCCGGCCAGGCCGTGAGCGAAAGGTTGACTGCCTGCCCATTCACAACTCGCGCCAGATCCTTTTCCAGCACGCTGATCTTGAGCCAAATTCTGGACAGGTCGAGCACTTCAAACAGATGTTCTTTCGGATCGACGACTTTGCCAACCGATAGATCAGCATGCGTCACCACGCCGTCGATCGGACTCGACAACGTCAATCGCTGTATACGATCGTTGTCAGAACGCTGAAGCAATTCATCAAGCGATTCCTGCGACAGTTGCAGCCCCAGCCATTTGGCGGAAGCAATTTCGAGCATGATTCGATCCTGTTCCAGCTTGTTCCTGGCTTCGACAAATCGGATCTCCGGGATCGCTCCGATGATGCTGGCTTTCTCAGTCGATTCGACCAGCTTCAATGACAAGTCGATCGCTGTTTTCGCCGCCCGGAGTTCCAGTTGGAGAAGTTCCAGCTCCGGACTGTCAAGCACCGCCAGTTTTTGTCCCGCCTTGACCGATTCCCCCGGAGTCACCAGCAGTTCCACAATCCGTCCGGAAAGTGGAGAACTCACCATTGCATGGCGATTCCATGGGGAGACCAAAGTGCCATAGGCCATCACGGACTGTGACACTGCCCGAGGCGTCGCTTCTGTCGTCTGCACATCCAGAGTTTCACGAGCCGCCTTCGTCAGAATCATGCGACCCGTATCCGCATTGACCTCCATTCCGCGAGTCGGCAGCGGCTTGTGCCCTTCGTGCGCTCCAGTTGGTTCTAAACAAATCGCAGACACTGAAAACACGGTAAACATGTTAAGCAAGTATCTCAGAGAGGCAGCAGTGGTGCCATTCTGCACGTCCGAATGTCGGCGAGTTTGATCCATGGGAGAGATCCTGATTGTCGTAGAACACACAAAGGCCAACTGGTCTTTCATTCCGTTCTACATCCGGTTACAACGGTTCTTCGATTGTCAGCTATGACAATCGAGCTTCAGTGACGATTT
This sequence comes from Planctomycetaceae bacterium, assembly GCA_037719765.1. Lineage (GTDB taxonomy): Bacteria > Planctomycetota > Planctomycetia > Planctomycetales > Planctomycetaceae > SXXK01. Next base: position 4,407 of record JBBJME010000186.1, on the reverse strand, counting down.
ACCTGGCTGCATCAAGTCGCTGTACAACGATTTGCGAGTCATCACCCCGTTTCGCTTCCCAGCAGCAGACAACGGGACCCTTTCCGTCGGCAGCAACAACAATGGGATCGCGAGCGTTGCTGGAAAGAACAGTTGCGGCCTCCGTTCCAGGTGCCCGCAGCATCAAATTTCCGTCGCGTCCAGTTGTCCAAGCGATGAATGCGCCTTTTTGCGTCGCCGCAATCCAGGGCTGTTCCCCTGGTCCCAGCAGAACTTCAGCCGTATCGGAGTCGGTTGCCAGGTATATGCTGCGATCACGTCGCCACACGGTCTCGATGTGACCGCTGCCGTTAGCAGCCAGCATTCCACCGTCCATCGGACAGCCGTCCAACTGCCAGCTACCGCTTCCGAGTTTTCTCGCGGAAGTGAACGACTTTCCGTTGTCAGCAGACGACGTGATATACATATCCCGATTTCCAGCCAATGAATTTCGGAACATCACATGCAGACCATCTTTCGCAACGATGACCGACGGATGACAGCATTCGCAGACACTCCCGTCGGGTGATTGATAAACACGAATATTGGATTCCCAGGTTGAGCCATTATCGACAGACCGGGAGGCGTAGATTTCCGACTTCTTCGTCGCGCAGATCGAGCCATACACACCAGAGCGTTCCATCCTCGCCAGTGCCATTGCGTGGAGACCTTCACGAGCTGCATCGTGCCGTATCGTTGACTCGGGCCGGTCCTTCCATGACTTTCCTTCATCGGTTGAATGCCAGGCCAGTACGTCCCCATCACGGCCTTTCCCTGTCTTTCCGCCGATCGCCGTTACAACGATGGCCTTGTTGGTCGTCGCAATTCGAGGACCACGACGCATTCCCAGCGACATGTTTGGGACTTGAAAGGCACGCTTTGGCTTAACGAAAGCCTTGCCGCTGGAAGATTTCGAATAATGGACGGCATCTCCAATTCCGAACACGACATGAATGGCACCATTTAAACCGACAGCCGCTTGCGGCTGCTGCGGAGAAAGTGATCCATGCCCCGTGGCAATAACGGTCGGTTCATGGGCACCACATGCCGACACGATGACGAACACAAATCCAAGGGCCAGTATTTGAGGGACGAAGCGTCGCATAATAAATTCTCCGGAAGGCTGAAGTGAGCAAGGACTTTGAATTCAACGGTACGGCAAACCAACAGGGCTCGTAGTGGTTTCAAACTATTTTGCAGCAGCGTTGTCAGCCTTCATCTTTGCCACGGTTGCCAGAGTCTGCTCTGGATTCTTCAAAGCCTTGGATTTGCAGCCGCTGCAACAGACGAAAACCGGTTGTCCTTTGACGTCGAGCTTTAGTGGCGTGCCCATGGAGCCCAGCAAAGTGTCGCCCATGACGGCACAGAATTTTTGGGCCTCGGCTTCCTTTCGATCGTCCGGACTCAGCTTTGCCATTGCAGTCGCGACATCGGCGTCACCGTGGTCGTCGTGCTGATGATCGTCGGAATCCTGGTGCGTCGGCGAGGAATCCGTGTTAGACGAAACCGGACTCGTTTGTGTCTGGCATCCGGTGGCAATGATGGCAACAGCGGCAATACAAAAGAGTGGTCGCAAATACTTGAACATGACAATTCTCCCGTATGAGTTGATGACTTTGAATTGATTGATGTGAGACTGAAAATGCGCTTGACACTCACGTCAACGGCGTTGGTAAAAACCATGTGGGACTAAGCTGGAATGCCCACGCGCCGTTGACGTGGCGATCAGACGTAAACCTGAAGGCTGCTATTTCTTTGCTTCGGCCTTGATGTAGCTGTCCGGATCTTTGATCTCATCCGGCTGTTCTTTGGCCAGCTTCACAAACTCATCGACACAAGGCGGACAACAGAACTGATACGGCTTGCCATCGATGATCCAGGTGAAATCAGCGTTGGCCTTGGTGAGCGTGATCGGGCAAATCCGATCGCCCTTCTTGGGGAACATGTCATGCGATGATGCAACTCCTTTGAATTTCTGCGATGCCGTGATGTTGCCATTCGCTTTGATGTCAGCTTCCGTGTATTTGCCGCCGGCAGTCAGATAAAGCTTCCTTTCTTCATCATCCGGCAAGGCAGTCGGCATTTCGTCGGCATGAGTTTCCGTGACCGTCGTAAATCCGATTCGAAATCGTTCCCCCTCAATTCGCAGATTTGGAATGGTGACGTCCAGCTGTCGGCCTCGAAATTCTTCCGGAAGTTTCCCGACAAACTGCGAAGTCATGTCGGCCGCATCTCCCTCCTGCTGCGTTGCCGACATATCGACTGGCGTCGCATCCGGAGTGCCAACGACTTTGACATACGCTTTGATCGGCTGAATATCGACTTCCTGAATTCGAGTTTCATCTTTCCCAAGCATCAGTAACCGGAAGTCTCCGCTTTTTTCGATCACAGCTTCCGCGTGATAGCTGTCGGAACCAATCGGAATGATAATCCCGCCGTGACTACCAGGTTTGTGCGGATGCACTTCGTCAACGCCCTTATCGTCGGTTTCCGCTGATTCGGCCACCGTTGCAGCGGAAGGCAATGGTGTCTGCGCAACTGCGGGAACAGCAGGCGAATCGGTTTTCTGGGGTGATTCTGACGTGCATCCCGCGATTGTCACGACGGCCGCTGCGGCTGAAGCAACGACCGCCAAATAATGTACTGAGTGAGATTTCATTCTTGTGACTCCTTGCGATCACTCGAGCCGTGCGGCAGCGAGGGATTAAGAATACGGAAAGTTACTTGTAATGGTACAAGACGCAACAAAGCGAGATTTCGCGCTGCGGCATCCAGGTTATTCACGGAGCACCGGGAACTATGAGTGCCTGCTTGATTCGATAGCGGCTGAAATGCAGGTCCGGAAGACTAAGATCTGTGATCCGGAGGTTCGGCGAGCGGGGGACGTCAGTCCCCTGATTGTGATTCCCGCGGCTCTGCCATTTTATTTGCTTAATGGGTGCGTACGAATCAACAGCGTCGTACGCAATGAGCAAGCAGCATCGCAGGGCCTGACGGCCTGGGTTTAGTCCTGCTTCGCATGAGTTTCACCACTTGCGGAGAAACTCCATCAACCTGGTTGCAGCCATCTGATGTGCAGACGTCGGAAGGATCGACGATCCATTTCGTTGGCGGCGACGTTGGAAGTATCTGGCTGATGTCCAAAATCGCACCGATTGAGCGTTGCTCGCGACATGGACACTTGTGCTCCTCGTTGCCACCTGACTTCGCAGGACATGAATCCTGGGTTTCACTGTTCTGGCAGCAGCAACACGGAGATTCAGCCTGCTCAGCCCCCCGCACAGGCATAGTACAGCAACAGAACGAGGACCCCAAGAGGGTCGTTCCGATGAGCAATATGGAAAATATGCGGTGAAACATTTGATTCTGTCCAGGGGAATTACAGGTCACTGATGTTAGCAAGATCCAGATCAATCTTCAATGGCCGATTCCATTCAATGCCGCAGCGGCCATTGCAATCATTAGTCCATCCTCAACGAGCGTGACTGGGTACTTCGGGTGTCGGAAGCCAATGGTGCCCCCTGATCTGGCTGAACAGCGAGGTTGCCAAATACGGCGGCGATGGTCATCACAAGTGGGAGTGTGTATTGAGTAAACATTGTGGATGCAATAAGCCAAATGAGTGATTTTGGATGCATGACTGAGCATTCCAGGGAAGGTTCTGATGCAATACTTCCTGTTAGATGCCGCGAGCGTTTCGTTTCTTCTCGAACAATCTCAGAATTGTTCTGATTCAGGAAATTCGCTGACAACGCGGCGAAATTGAAATGCTGCTACCCAGGCGAAGCTGGATTCTCAATCGCTGCCAGCAGGCTCGCGACCTCCTCGACGCCGTTGACTCCGATTGCTGTCAGTTGCCGCTTTCCGGACTTCCAGGTGACCGCCAGATGTTCCGGCATCTGCACCAGCCTGCACTCTTTGTTACCACACTTTGCCATGACCGCTGGGGCATCCCCGAACCACATCTGTTGTTCCGTATCGTGTTCGAAGATTGCAAATGAAGATCCATCCGATCTGGTGCACAAGCTGGCTGCGCATGTGCAGCATGGCATTTTCAAAATGTGAGTCGAAGTCAACTGGTATCCGTTCGGCAGATGGTTGCCAATTGCTGGCCGATATCCCAACATTGATTCCGCATTGTCGAGAGACACTTCGACGCCATGATATTCCTGTGAGAGTTCATCCATTGCCAACAGAGGGTCCGTCGCAAACTGCGACAGCATTGTCTGAAGATTCACTGCCAGCGCGTCATGATGATGATCATTCTGGTTGTGGCGATGCGTAAAGCCCCAGACCCCCATGGCCAGCAGCAAACCAGCCGCGAGAGCGAGCTCTAAAACGCGGGATCGTATTCCAATTCGACGAACAGCGGGCACAGTTCGATTTGTC
>JBBJME010000035.1:0-39266 GCA_037719765.1 Planctomycetaceae bacterium | reverse complement strand
ATGACGACGAAGATGACGACGAAGATGACGACGAAGATGACGACGAAGATGACGACGAAGATGACGAAGATGAAGATGACGACGAAGACGACATGGACGATCAGGAAGATGAAGAAATGAACGAAGACGATCACAAGTAACGCGACGAGCACGAGAAAGCGTAGACTCTATTCTCCGTCGGCTTGGGTTCGACTCGTTCGTGAATAGCAGATGTTTCCCTGAAGAGCGGCGACTTGTCGCCGCTCTCCCTTTCCATACCAGTCCAGTCGGTCTGGAATCCGAACCCGGTCAGAGATCCCAGAATCGAAAAATCAGCAGCAGACTGATGCCGGTGCAGACGCAGAAAGACGCACCATAGAACTCGGCAGAAATGACAGATCGCAGTCTGCGGCGAGTGGCCGGGTACAGCAGGACACTGTGCGGGATGGCCACTCAGACTTTTTCTGCAATGAAACTTCCATATTTCATTGCGCCCGTGTTATAGGCATCCAGCAGAGTCTGAAAGCGATCGATAAAGATGACCTGATCCGGATCGATCCACGAGGCCACTCGGCGAATGCCAAAACGATTGACGCGATCGCGACAGATCTCCCAGGTCCGGGAGACTCGACTCGTCCAGTCATTCACACGAGTCACCTTCAGCCCTGCGGCCGTCAGCCAGTTGACATAGTCGTGCTCGGACCCGAGGGACGGACAGAAGAAGCCTTCACACACATCGTAGACCAGCTTTTCCTGCAGTGGATTCAACGGATCATCGCCAGCCAGCCACGCACAGATCGCCACTTTTCCTCCGGGGCGGAGCCACGTCGCCATTTTCCGAAAAAAGGCGGCCTTGTCGAACAGATGTTCTGTGCATTCGACGCTCCATGCCACGTCGAAACTCTCGGCAGGGAAATCGATCTTTTCTGCATCATCGCAAACGAACTTCGTCGATCCAGATGTTCCGGCCAGCCGCGACGACCATGCGGCCCATCGCCGCTGGAACGAACTGATCGTCACGCCTGTCACACGACAATCGAAATGTTCTGCGAGATGAATCGACGATCCTCCCATTCCGCAGCCGATATCGACCACACGGTCTCCCTTCCGGATTTCCGCGTCCAGCGCCAGCTGTTCCGTTAACTGACGCGTCGCGATCTTTGGTGATTCATTGGCCGACCAAAGCCCATGGTGAATATGCTGTCCCCACAACAGGCGATAAAAAACCGTTGAGATATTGTAGTGCTGGCGAATGACATCTTTGCGAATTTCGGGACAGGAAATCATGACGTGACTTTATGAAACAACGCTTACCGGACAAGATGGCAACGCACCCCTTGACCGCATCCCGTCAAATAACGACAGTACGTAGCGGTTAAATACTACAATGATCATAGTTTTTGTCGAGACCAGGTTTCATGTGTTCTCAGAAGGTAGTGCTCTGTCAACCATGAAACGAGGAGTTGGGCTTGGAAAAGAGGTCAGGAACCAATAGTGCGCAGCACCCTTCGGGCCATTTGGCTATTGGTTCCTGACCCCTTTTCCGAGCATAAGTGGCCGCCTGAATATCGATCTCGTCATGACAATGAATCTCTCCTCTCGAAATCGCCAATCGGAATTGATGGACGATCCGTCACTGAACGGCAGCACTCACCGACATGCGCTCGCAAGTCTGCGACGCATCAACTGGTTGAGTCGAATAGACAGAACGGTCTGGAAAGAGATCCTCAGGCAGGCCAAAAAGAATTCACGCGAAAGACCGCTGACGATTCTGGACATTGCGGCCGGGGGTGGGGATCTTGCCATTCGACTGGCCAGCCTCGCTGAGCGGGACGGAGTTTCTGTAATGATCGATGGTTGCGACATCAGTCCCACCGCCCAGCATCACTGGCCTCAGCGATTCACGATGTTATGGCATCCAAACGATCGAGACGTCAATGCTGGATAGCCATTTCATCGACTCTCAGCATTACGATGTCGCAGTCATCGGCGCGGGCATCGCCGGATCAATGGCCGCGTTGTTGTGTTCCCGCGCCGGACTGCGAACAGTGCTGCTGGAGCGTTACCGTTTTCCCCGCCACAAAGTGTGTGGTTGCTGCGTGAATGGACGCGCATACCAGATGCTTAAGCGTGCTGGCCTGGAATCCGGACTGCGGCAACTTCAACCCGCGACAACGTCGGCACTTGCCGTGCGGTATCGCGGCCGGAGACTCAATATTTCGATGCCGACTGGCCTGGCGGTGTCACGGCGAACGATGGATCAGTGGCTTGTCGACGAAGCAGTTGCTTCCGGCTGTCAATTCGTGGACGAAGTGACGGCTTCGGTACTGCCGCTCGCATCTGAGTCTGATGAAGCCTCCGCTGATATCACGGACTCCAGCAAGGCTGATCGCCCGGACGAGAGAACGGTTCAGCTTCGATTTGCGAATCGCCACTCTCCCAATGGCACGACGACATGCGACGAAGAAACTTCGACGTCGCGGAATACTCAGCTTTCTGTAAAAGTCGTCCTGGTCTGCGATGGACTCGGGCATCCCAGTCTCCGACTTCTTTCGTCTTTCAAAGCCGAGCCCGTGATCGGCTCCCGCATCGGTCTGGGAGCCGTGTTTCCTCGTGCCATCGCAGATGCCTGGATCAGAAAAGGTGAAGTGCTGATGGCCGTAACGCCGCAGGGATATGCTGGAGTCGTAGAAATCGAGAATGAGCAGCTGAACCTTGCCGCCGCGATCGATCCATCGTGCCTGAATACGTTGAGTTCGCCGCTGGATTGTCTGGCGAATATCTTTTGTGCGGCCGGTGTTCCGACACCGCAGGAACTCCGGAATGCGACCATCAAAGGCACCGTCCCGCTGACTCGATCCGCCCGACGCATCGCCGGACATCGCTTGTTCCTGCTCGGAGATTCCACGGGCTACGTTGAACCATTCACCGGTGAAGGCATGGCCTGGGCGCTGACGGCGGCAACTGCCGCGATCCCATTCGTGGTCTCGGCGATTCGTAATGGCTGGTCGAATGAACTCATCAATCGCTGGCAATTGTCCTTCAACGAGATGACCCGCACGCAACAGAAGATCTGCCGCGTATTGTCTGCGACTCTCCGACACCCCTGGCTGCTGCCGCCAGTGATGACGACATGTCAGTTATTCCCTTCGCTAACACAGCATCTGGTCAACCGGATTAATCGGGTTCCAAAAGCCCTGGAAATTGTTTGATGAACAATCTTGAGATACTGGGCCTTGGCACCGCGTTGCCCGAGCATTCGATTTCACAGGCAGGCATGGCAACGTTTGCCGCGACATGTGTTGCCCCGGAACTGACTGGTTCCAAAAATCCGTCAGGACTGATTCAGGCATTGTATCGCCGCGCCGGCGTTCAATCGCGTCACAGTGTGCTGCTGGAATCTTCGTCTGATGATGAAGCGACTGCCGAACGCTTCTTTGAATTCGTCAAAGGACCCGAAGATCGCGGTCCGGGCACTGCCGAACGCATGCATCGCTTCGAGAATGAAGCTCCAAAGATTGCGATGAAAGCCACCGCCAAAGCGATCCAGGAAGCGAAAATCGATCCTGCTGAGATCACGCACCTGATCACCGTGTCCTGCAGTGGCTTTAGCGCTCCGGGGGTCGACTTATATCTGATCGAGAATCTGGGTCTTGCGCGCACGGTTGCGCGGACACACGTCGGCTTCATGGGCTGCCACGGTGCACTAAACGGCCTGCGCGTGGCCCATAGCTTTGCGGCGGCCGACCCGAACGCCGTTGTCGCAATGTGCGCCGTGGAACTCTGCACACTGCATCATCAGTATGGCTGGGATCCGCAGCAGATCGTAGCAAATTCTCTCTTCGCCGATGGTGCTGCCACGGTAATCGGCCGCGCAACCTCTCGCAGCGACGGTCGCTCACAGAAGCTTCCCGGCCGACTTGTGGACAACTATTCATTCGTGATTCCAGAGACCAGCGAACTCATGACATGGAAAATCGGAGACAACGGATTTGAAATGACTTTGTCCCCGGAAGTTCCCGGCGTGATCACTCGCACGCTGCCTGGCGCCCTCAACGAATTCCTGGGACGCAACGGCCTGACGCCGAGTGCAGTTAAAAGCTGGGCCGTCCATCCAGGCGGTCCGAGAATCCTGGCTGCAACCGTTGAAGCCGCAGGACTTTCCGATGAACAGATCGACGCCTCCATCAGTGTCTTCCAGCGATGTGGCAACATGTCATCGCCGACGGTATTGTTCATTCTCGACGAATTGCGAGCGCGCAACGCCGACTTGCCCTGCGTGATGCTGGGCTTTGGCCCCGGCCTCAATGTTGAGATCGCTCTGCTGCAATAGGTCAGCAATCACCGACTTTGTCACCTCGTTTGGGGGATGTTTTGTCTACAACTGCCGATTGCGGACGATTCTGACCATTTGGCCGTTGCACTTCAGATGGAAATGACGGTCGCTGACCTGCGTGGTGCGAAGGTCGACCGTGTTCCGAACAGACTGCGGATGACATGATGGGGTAAGTTTCACGGACCCGATCGACTTGACGCATGATTTCAAATGGACTTGATCCACTCTTGCGCTGCCAGGAAGAACTGCACGTAGAACTGTTCGCGACCAGGGTCCTGTGGCATAGCGTTCATTCCGACTTTGGCGAAAGCGGATGCCTCGTTTAGACTCTGAATCGCCCGGTCACGATCATTTCGACCTCGGTGAATAAGAAATTCGTAAAAGTGGACCATCACCCTGCAGAAACTCTGCGAAGCGACTCTGTGTTGTTCCCATTCCGCGTTTTGCTCTTCCGGCAAGCCGGTGACCAGCGAACGCGAATCCTGCGGACGAAACGGCAGCGTTGCGCTCAGGTTGTCGCGGAAGGTCTCGTTGTACTGGTAGAACGAAAGTGGAGAGCTGAATTCCAGTACCGGATCATTGTCGGTATGCAGCGAAACGTCACCGCAGAATTCCCGGTAGCCATGTTCGTCCAGATGCAGGCTGTGGATGATCTGCAACGGATTCGTCACGCCGATCAGCTTCAGATTTTCTGCGACAGCCGGAATTGAAAAGGACCGCTGCATTCGCTGGAAGTCCATCACCAGGTCATGAGGTGTCCCGATGAGGATCCCGAAGTTGGTATGAGTATGATTCATGTACCACAGCGTGGCATGTGGAAAGACATGCTGAAAACTCTTCATCAGAATTCGCAGTTCGTCGGTATTGATCGCAGCCATCGGAATCCATGCGCAGGCAATCCCTCCGGGTCGCAGTTTTCTTTGCATGAGCTGAAAATATTCCACCGTGTATAGACTGCTGTTCTGCTTGTACTGCAAATTGGTGACATCTGTGGCAATCACGTCATACGGCTGAATCCCGATACTCAGGTGATCCCGGGCGTCATTCAAAATCAGATGGAATCGGGGGTGGCTTAACACGCCGAAATTCTGCCGATCCAGCAAGCCGGCCGAACGAGGAACCTCAGGTTCGATCTCAACACAGAACGCTTCAACTTGATGCGTCGTAATTGCGTGACTGGTCCCGCCACTGCCGAATCCAACGGTCAGTTCGTCGGCAGGATCGGGGTGCAGCATCAGTGGCAGATGTGCCAGCATCAGGGCATCGACGCGCGCTTCCATATTTGTGGATGCAACAAGTTGATCATCGACGTAGACAAGATGATCATCGCTGCCTTGCCGCTTCTTGATGATCACTGTCCCGGAACTGCCAGCCTTGAATCTGCGGATTTCGGAAACCTTTGAATCAGGGTTGGCAACTGAGAATTCAAACCAGCGAGTTCCAGTCCTGCCGGATGTAAACTCACTCAGTGTCGGACGTGCTTCGGCGGCGATGATGATCGCCCAGCAACTCAGGACAATGCCGATCCCCGGAGCCAGCCAGCGCTTTGAACCTGTCTGTGTCGTCATCCACGACAGGCTGCCAATGCCGGCCGATGTCATCACCAGCAGGGCAAATGCCGCATGCAGACCAATCGCCGGAATGATCCACATCGACACCGTCAGAATTCCGGCCACGGCACCAAGCGTCCCCAGAAAATACGAGGTGCCAATCCAGCGAGCCCGCTCGGCGGAAATCGCATCCGGTGAATGGCAAACAGCAGGATAGATCAGCCCCATGCAGAGTGCCGGCAGGAACATCAGCACACCGATGATGAGTGCTTCTGTCGAATAGATATCCAGCAGGGTGAGAGTGCCATTCGCGGCAGGTTCCGCGATCCTCCAGTAGTTGAGTTCTGGCGCGGCGTAGATCACCGGAAACGTGAGCAGAGAGGCCGCTGCCACAGCGAGATTTCCTGTGGAAAAAATCGTTTTCGCCTGCATGATGCGGTGGAGTATCGGAAACAGGATCAGGCTGCCCAACCCCATTGCCAGCAGATAAACGGCAAGCGTCAGCGAGAAAGTGACGGTCGAGTTGGTATTGACGATCCCCAGCAGTCGCAGCCAGACCACTTCAAGACCCAGCGCAACATAACCAGCTGCAAAATACAGGACGCCGAGCAGACGTCGGGAAGCGCCTGCGAGAGGCCGCGAATTCGATGGCGTTACAGGAACAGCGGTTGACAGATCTGTACGACGACAAGCGGCCTGGACTGCGCAGAGGGCCGCGGCGATGTTCAATCCCATCGCGACAATTCGAGTCTGTGACATCCCCAGCATTCGAATCAGAACCAGGCCCGTCAATAACGCCCCCAGAACCGCACCCAGCGTGTTCACGCCATAGACGGTCGAAACTCGCGTCTTCTCGTGGTCTGACAGCCCCGCCACCATCACAGGGATCGTCGCTCCCATGCATAAGGTCGCCGGCAACAGGAGTCCCACCGCGAGTACAAATCGAACGGCGCTCAGCAGCGGATTTGCTTCACCAAGTCGCAGAGCCATGAAGAGGTACAGCTCATTTGTGATCGGAAGCAGGAACGGAATGCTGAATCCCCAAACGCCGATGGTCGTTTCCATCACTGAAAAGACGATCAGCGGACGACGAAAACGATTCGTCACCGGCGTGGCCATGAGGCTGCCGAATGCAATCCCGAGAAAAATGGCTGTCAGCACGGCCGTCGTCGCTGGAGCGCTGGCACCAAAGATCAGAAACATCTGCCTCTGCCACAGAATCTCGAACGTCAGAGCGCTGGCACCCGAAAGAAAGACGGCCAGCAGACATCGAAGCTGAAAGGTGGAAGGCAACGTACGTGTCCGTAAAGATGGCAGAAAATCCGGGCCATGAATTGAGAGGAGAATCGCGTCTCAGTGTCAGGCTGTCAAAGGGACACGTGCGTTCGGCAGACGAATCGCTCGAAACCCTGCTGGCAGCATCACGCCTGTCACGATAGCATTTCACAATAATCGACGGGGCGACAGCAACCTGAGAAATACCATGCTGCCACCCCTGCCGGGGCTTTGAAACCGCGTCAATTCACTTCCGTGGGCTGACGCCCACGGCTACAGGCTGTCGCCTCTCCGAGGCTGTCTTTTACAAGAATTTCTTCAAAAAGTGGCGCTGTCCAACTCATGATTAGCATTAAAGCAACAGACCGGTGTCGCGTGGCGGCGGATCAGGCGGGACGAACCCATGAGCGTTGCTGACAACAAATCGGCGGAGCCAGATCTTAGGCCTGGACTCAGTTCGGGAAGGATGCAATGGGTCGCGGGCGGACTTGTCCTGACGGTCGGTGTGCTTGCAATCGGCGTGTTTTGTTGGCCGGAAGATGCGGTGACTTTACCCGCAGGTGTGTCACTGATTGCCTACGAAGAGGCGGAGCGCGAGTTGATCGACTTGTTTCATCGCGAGCCGAATGAAGTCGATGTGATGATGACGCTGGCGGAGGCGGCAGTCCGCAACGATGAGCTGGATGTGGCCATCGGTTGCTTTGCGCGGATTCCGTCGGAGCACAAACGGTATGGTGCAAGTGCCCGGCTTCAGGAAGCGCAGGTTCTGCTGCGGAGCAGCCATGCCGAACAGGCAGAAGCCAGCTTTCGAGCCTTTCTGCACCTGGCCGTAGCAAATCCAGCGTATCCTCAGGAACACGTCAGACTGGCGCGCGACTGGCTGGTCTTTCTGCTGGCGGTTGAAATTCGCTTCGAAGACCGAAAAGCGATTCTGCAGCAGATGATCCAGGATCGTCAGTTTGATGCGTATGACGCGAAACAATACTACTTTCCCACGTTGCTCATCTGGCAATCGACATTAGGAAGCAGTCGCTTGCGCGAGTTTCTGGAACAGACTCCAGCCAGTCGTCTGTTGCTGATTGCCCAGGCCCGATATCTCGTCGGCGAGGGAAAACTTGATGCTGCCGGTCAAGTGCTGAAATCCCTGCGAACGCAGTACCCCGGCGATGTGGCCGTCTTTGCGGCTTCACTGGAATGTTTCTATGAACAGGCGAGTTGGGAACAGTTTGAGACCATCCTTTCTGCGGCAACGGCATATCGGGATGACGAGCCCTGGCTGTTGACACAGATGCGGGCCGAGTTTGCTGCCCATTCGCAGGACTGGACCACAGCAGAGACATACTTTCGACAGGTACTCAAGGCCGATCCCGCGAATCCGGTCTGTCACATGGGTCTGGCGAAAGCCCTTAATGGTCTGGGAAAAACCGAAGAACGAAAAGTCATCCAGGAGCGGTCGCTGACCCTGGCGCGGATTCGCGTGAATCTGTCCGCGGTGGATAACACATCGGCGACTGCCGCGAGGGCGCTTGCTCAGGATGCGAGGAAGCTGCAAATGTTCGATGCCGCGGAATCGTTTGAATATCTGGCCGAACAGATGGAACGGGGAGCCCGATGATGTCCAAAGATTCGCAATGGCGCAGCGGAACTGTGGTGCTCGTGATCGGCCAGATCGTGCTCTGTGCAATTGCTGGCTGCTCGCCACAGCCTGTGTCTGTCGATGCGCCCGCAGAAGTCAATTCACACCCCTTGACAGGCATGGCGGATGATGTCGCATTTGCTGCCGCAGATCGCGGCAACTTCGCAGAAGTTGAAACATCATTTCGATTTCGGGAGCTTGGCGCTGAGTCGGGATTTGATTTCCAGCGTTATGACGACATGACCGGACAACATCGCATTCTGGAAGTTAATGGCGGTGGGGTTGCCGTGTTCGACTTTGATCAGGATGGCTCGCTGGACATTTTCATGAGTAACGGCTGCCGATTGCCGGTCAATCTGGACATACGGGAGACGCCGGGCAAGCTGTTTCGCAATCTCGCCACGATGACATTCCGGGACTGCAGCGAAACGTCCGCCCTGCGTCAATTCGGCTTTTGCTATGGCTGCGCTGTGGCGGATGCCAACGAAGATGGTTTTGAGGATCTGTATCTGACAGCGTACGGCGGCAATCAGTTTTGGATCAATCATGGCGATGGGACATTCTCTGAGGTGGCCTCTGAAAACGGTACGCTGAGCGGCGTCTGGGGCTCCAGTGCCGCCTTTGCGGATCTCAATGGTGATTCCTGTCTTGATCTCTATGTGGCCAACTACCTTGACGAGTCCGACACAAATCCGAGGCTTTGTCCGGAACCCAATAGTCCCGATGGCTACGTCGGATGTTCTCCCGCAATCTATAAGGGCGTCCCTGACACACTTTTTCTTTCCGACGGAGCCGGTGGTTACATCAATGCATCTTCCGAAGCGGGATTGCACGAACTTCCTGGGAAGGCACTTGGGGTTGTCATCTGCGACTTTGGCGGAGACGCTCGTCCGGAGATTTATGTGGCCAATGACGGGGAACCAAATTACCTGCTGACGGTTGAACAGTTAGAACCCATCAGTGGGCATGTCCAGGCAATCCGATTGCATGACGAAGCCACCGTCGCGAATGTGGCGCTGAATGAACAAGGCTACGCCCAGGCGAGTATGGGAGTCGTGGCGGCGGACTTTGATCGAAACGGAGCGCTGGATGTTTTCCTGACACACTTCTTCGGCGATACGAACACGCTGTATCTGAATCGCACTGAAGGAGCCAATTTGATGTTCGAAGACGCAACCCGTCAATCTGTTCTGGGACCGCCGAGTCGCAGTGTACTGGGCTTTGGTGTCGTGGCGATGGATGTGGACAACAACGGATGGAAGGATCTTTTCATTGCGAATGGCCATGTGGATGATCGCACATGGATGAAGGCCAGCCAGCCCTTTAAGATGCTTCCCCAGGTTTTTGAGAATCAGCAAGACGGGACATTTCGGGATGCCTCGGGCGGGGCAGGGCAGTATTTTCAGAATCCGACCCTGGGGCGCGGAGTGGCCATGGGGGACTTCGACCGTGATGGCCGTCTGGACGCCGTCATCTCGCACCAACTGGTTCCCTCTGTGATACTGCAGAATGAAACAAGTTGTGGAGATTCCGTCACGCTGCGACTGATTGGGACAGCATCCAGTCGGACGCCGATCGGTGCAAAAATCCGGGTTTTAGGAAGTCGGCTGCACACGGAAGAGCAATTGATCGGCGGTGGAAGTTTTCAGGCAGCGTGCGTGAACGAGATCCACATTGCCGGAATTCCAGCCGCGGCGTTGAATTTAGAAATTATATGGCCGAATGGATTTGTCGAAACCGTTCAATTGCCCGGCCAGGGGCAATGGGCCATTCGAGAAATGACGAATTCGCCGCCCTTACGGATGTGAATTTTTGACCAGTATTACTGGGTAATCTGCGGATTCATTAGGCATTCGGATCAATTTTTGTTCGATTCGATTTGAGAAGTGTTTTAAGAGCCCCTATGATAAAATCAGTTTCACGGGCAGGTTGTCCGCTAATCGGTTCTTTTTTCGTTCCCGGAGGTGTTTATGATTCGTCCTCGCGTAGGCCGCAAGGCCTTTACATTGATTGAACTTTTGGTGGTGATCGCGATCATTGCGATCCTCATCGCGTTGCTGCTGCCTGCAGTTCAGCAGGCACGTGAAGCAGCTCGCCGTACGCAGTGCAAAAACAATCTGAAGCAGTTGGGTCTTGCGATCCACAACTACCATGATGTGTTTAGTGCCATTTGCCCTGCTGAGACGCATTCGGATTACAACGGTGGTGTGGGGCCTAGGCGCCTGAGTGGATTCGTAAGTCTCTTGCCGTACTTCGAACAGGCGAACCTTTATCAACAGATTCAAACAGCCGTCGCTGCGGGCAGTGGTGGTACACCAGTGCCGTGGGATGGGAATTTTGCGCCGTACAGGACGAAACTGCCTGGGATTCTGTGTCCATCAGACCCAGATACGACTGAAGGCGGGAATATAGGAAAAACAAACTATATGTTCAGCCGTGGTGACGGCAACTGGGACCACAATCAGTGGTCGGGTAACGGTGGTCGTGGCCAGCGCGGATTCTTTACTTCTAGCGGTGACGGTGCCGACGGCAACAATGGCGTGAGCCGTCAGTTCCGCGACGTGCTGGATGGACTCAGCAATACGATTGCGATGTCTGAGCGTACCAAAGGTCAGACCGGCAATCGAAAGGCCAACAGCGGTGCTCTTTCCATTAACAATGGCGGCGCGATGCGTGATAATCCAGCCAGCGTTCTCCCAACACTTGTTAACGGCGAGTATCCAGGAGCTTTTGCAACCTGGAGTGGGACTCGATGGCCTGACGGCGCACCTGCGTTCACTGGCTGTACAACCCAGCTCGGACCAAATAAAGGTTCCTATGTGCAGGGTGGCTGGGATGGCGAAGACGGCATTTATGAACCAACCAGCAAGCACACGGGTGGTGTGCAGGCAGTGATGGGCGACGGTGCCGTGAATTTCTTCAGCGAGAATATCGATACAGGCCTGACAACATGTCCGGGACCGGATAGCCCAGCTGCCCGTTCAGGCGCATGCACTCCGTTTACGCAGTTTGGACGTTCACCATTCGGTATCTGGGGTGCCTTGGGGTCGGTCTCTGGCGGAGAAGTGTCTAGCTTCTAGCCCAATGATAGCGCCGTATTTCCTGATCTCTGGCGGAAGGATGGGTTTCCCATCCTTCCGTTTTGTGTAACTATATTCCATGCGGCGATGAGTGAGAGAATTGGCGAGCGGCATGCGTCAGCTTGCCGGTACAAAAACGATGTACCGGAGGGCTCACGCCGCTCCGCTCGCCGAATTCATTTCTGGCCGCGGGGCATTATAAACGAGCCAATGCCAACCGCGTGCGGTATTACGGCGTCATGTTACTTTTTCCATACTCCCAACAATTCTGCGAATATCGACGTAGATCTGTTGATGTGACCTATTCGTTCAAGGGCCGTGTTTATGAGATATTCTGGATTTGCATTGTTGGTTCTTTCACTGTGCGGCTGCTCGGGTTCCAGTGAAGAAAAGCCCGTTTATGAAGTCTCGGGAACTGTCACATTCGGTGGTGGTCCTGTTGCGAAAGCGACGGTCATGTTCAGCCCGCTTGATAAGCAACCCGTGGCGACCGGAATCACGGATAACAAGGGCGTTTATCGTCTGACAACTTACGATTCGTTTGACGGTGCTGCCGCCGGAAAGTACGACGTGCTGATTTCCAAGGTGGCTGTAGCAAAGGGAAGCAATGCTCCGGTTCACGATGCAACCGGGAAGAATACGGCGAGTTCGGCACCTGTTCACAACGCTGAAGATGCTGAGACAGAAGATGGGGGCGCGACGCTGGATCCAAAGTATGGTAAGCCAGGAAACGGGATGACTGCTGAGGTCAAAGCGTCTGGTGAGAATGTCCTGGACTTCAAGCTTGAGTAATCCGGCCCAAAGAGCTTCGACGTTCCCCCCGGCGCTTTTTGTAGTTTGGCGGGGTGAACTATCAGCAGGAAGCGGATCGTGAGACGAAAGTTTTTAATGATTGCAGCCTTGGGATTCCTGATTGGAATTCCAGGGCTTTTTTTTGCGATTCCCGGCAGTGAAATACCTGCCAAAGATCTCCTGAAGCAGGCCCGGACAGCCCTGTTGGAAAAACATTTTTCCGATGCAGAAAGGCTCGTAAAATCAATCCCGCCCACTGATCCTCACTTTGTGGAAGCGATGCTCATCGCTGGTGAATCGGCAACAAGACTCAATCGCTTCGAGGACGCAGTGCAGTACTATCGTTTAGTCCCCCTGGACGGTTCGGAAAAGTCCGTGCTTGCTCAGTTCTCCCTGGCAAATGTTCTGATTCACACAGGTGATCTTTCGGCGGCATTTGCAGCCTTTGTCGTCGTACTGGAATCAGAGCCAATGGATGTGGCAACTCACTCCAGAGTCGCCTTTCTGTATGCCGCATCGGCCCGCCGCTGGGAATCTCGCCCGCATCTGGAGTTGATCCTCAGGAGCGGTGGTGCCACGGTCGAGGAACTTGCGCTCCTGGCAGATCTGGAACGTCCCGTCGATGAAGAGGCGTACCTGAAGAAATGCGAGCAGTCGTATCCCAATGATCCCAATGTGCGACTGGGTCTGGCATCGATCGCTGCACAAAACGGCCAACCTGCGGCCGCCATACTTGAACTGCAGAAAATCATTCACGAACAGCCTGAACTCATGGCCGCTCAGGCTCTGGTGGGAGAACTGTTGGCGAGCGAGCGCAGCAGCCGATTTGATACCTGGCATGCCGAACTGCCTTCCAATGCCGATCAGTGGCCCGACATTTGGTACGCCAGAGGCGTGCGAGCCCAGTTGCTTGAACATCAGAAGATTGCCGCGCGCTGCTTTTGGCAGGTGCTCCGAATTTCGCCGATTCATCGTCGAGCAAATTATCAGCTGGGTCGAATTCTTGCGGAACTGCACGACGCAAACGCAAACGGATTCGCGGAGCAGTCTCGGCAGCTGTTCAGTCTGACTCAGGCGCTGATGCATGCACTTCGCTCTGAAGGCCGGAACGAAGTGATCATGCAGCAGATCGTGCAGACTCTTGATCGCATGGGACGTGTCTGGGAAACCTGCGCGTGGGCTCAACTGTCGCGGAAGAATTTCCCACAGTCCGAATGGCCGACTGCGTTTCTGCAGCGGCTCGCTCCTTTGCTGAATGATCAGCTACCGATGGTGTTGGCAGACAGGAATCTGGCTATCAAATGTGATCTCAGTTCGTTTCCTGAATACACCGACATTCTGTCAGCCCAAATTCCGGAGCAGCGTACCGCTCCCGACTCCGCAGTCAACACGACGATCCAATTTCTTGCAGAATCCGCGATCGGGATCGATTTTGTCTACCAGAATGCGGCTGATGATTCCACGCGAGGATCGCGGATGCAGGAGCAAACGGGTGGGGCCGTGACAGTCGTGGATGTTGACCAGGATGGCTGGCAGGATCTGTATTTTGTCCAGGGGGCACAGTGGTCTACCGGCAACAACGTGCCGAATCTGACCAACGGCTTGATCGATCGCATCTACCGCAATCGAATTGGCCGGAAATTTCAGGACATGACCGCGTTGACGGACATTGATGAACGGGGATTCGGACAAAGTTGTGCCGCAGGTGACTTCAACAACGACGGTTTTGATGACTTGTACGTCGCCAACATCGGCCAGAATTCTCTGCTGCTCAGCAATGGCGACGGCACATTCACGCAGGCTGAGATTCCCGTTGAATCACCGGTTCACTGGACATCCAGCTGTGCCATCGCCGACATCAACTCGGACGGTCTGCCGGATCTGGTCGACATCAACTATGTATCTGGATCGGATGTGTTTACCCGTATCTGCAGTGGTCGAGCCTGTTCGCCGTCGGCGTTCAATGGAACTCTGGATCAGGTCCATTTCAGCAATGGCGATGGCACATTTAACACCATGACAGCCTCAACTCCTGTCGCAGAATCCAAAGGACTTGGATTAATCGTTTTCCGTAACCCCGATGCTGAGTTCCCTTCGATCTTTGTCGCCAATGATCAGACCCAAAAGTTTCTGTTGTCCTTGAACTATGATGAATCCGGCGAGCCGGGCTTGACGGATTCAGCCTTTCAGACAGGTCTTGGCTACAGTGGTGACGGGCTGCTGACAGCGGCAATGGGAATTGCGGCGGACGATGTGGACAACAATGGGCTGATCGATTTCTTTGTCACAAACTTCAAGGATGAATCGAATACCCTGTATCTGCAAATCTCTGAAGGTTTGTTTCAGGACTTGTCCCGGACGGCGGGGCTGGATGCTGCAGGCATTCCCTTTGTGGGCTGGGGAACCCAGTTCCTCGACGCTGATCTGGACGGCGATCTGGATCTCGTCGTCGCAAATGGCCATGTCGATGACTATCGTGATGAGGACGGAGAATTTCATATGCGGCCCCAGGTGTTCCGCAATACGGGGGACGCCCAGTTTCAGGAAGTGGCTTCCGAACAGGCGGGCGACTACTTCGCGCAGAAATTTCTCGGACGTGGCCTCGCAAAGCTGGACTGGAATCAGGACGGACTGACCGATTTCGCAGTATCGAACATGGGCGGCCCTGCTTCGTTAGTGACAAACGCCACGGCACACAGAGGAAATTTCATCAACGTCAGATTGCACGCCACAACAACTTCCCGGGATGCCTTTTATTCACAAGTGGAGGTTCGTACTGAGCAGTCGCAGTGGATTCGCCAGCTTTGTGCGGGCAGTGGATATCACGCATGCAACGAACGCGTGCTTCAGTTTGGACTGGGCTCCGACGAAGCGATACAATCCGTTCGCGTGCTGTGGCCGTCCGGGGCGGAGACGTTGATCGAGAACCCGGTCACAGATTGCACGCTTGAACTTGTCGAAGGTCGAACTGTCGGGCTCCTCTCGAAAGATCATGATGTGTCACGACTCACGGGGTCACAATCTCACCCGCGCCCAGTCGATAACCTACCGCAGGTGGATTGCAATGATCTCTATTGCCCGAGACACACCGAAACCTGTCACATCCGATGTTCGACGCGGACTTGCCCGACACAAACTGTTGCTGCTGTTTCCTGCGTTCGCCGTTGGCCTTTGTCTGGCTGCCTGGCTCATATTGCGGAGCACAAGCGCATCGACCGATGATCTGCTGTCTGAGGGGCAGCGGCATTTTCGCCGTGGCGACTATGAAGCAGCTGAAGTTGCGGCCCGGCAGATTCTCAGGACCTCGCCCGACCACATTTCCGCCGCGCTGCTGGCAGCTCAGAGTGCCTTTGAACTGGAGGATGCGGATCGAGCCTGCGACTACATTTCCGCGATTCCGATGGGTGAGGAATGTACGACGGCCTTCTTTGCGTTCGCTGCCGACTTGTGCCACCTCCACGTCTGCCGATTCTCGAAGGCCGAGAGTCTCTATCTTGCATGGCTGCAGAAGACTCCGGATGACGTCCAGGCGCTGGAAGGCATTGCAAAACTGTATGCCGTATGTGGTCGCCGTTTCGATGCGATCCCATACATTCTGAAACTGACGCAGCTTGGTCACGCATCGGATCTGCTGGTCGTCCTCGCTCGGGAGTCAGGTGCAATCAGTGATCCAGTTCCGCTTCGTAAAGCGGCCGCGGCAGAACCGGACGCGGCTGCTCCGCTGCTTGGGCTGGCTCGTCATGCAGATTCTGTGCATCAACTGGCCGAAGCCATTCGCCTGGCGCGACAGGCTGTTCAGTTGCAGCCGGATCTAATGGTCGCCCACGCGGAACTTGGCAAATATCTTTGGCAGCAGCATTCAGCCGAAGAACTGCAGGCATGGGAAACAGCATTGCCGCCCCTGTCGCACGGGAACGCTGAAATTCAGCGAATTCGAGGGCTGTTGCTGGTTGAACAGGGGCGACGTGTCGAAGCACTGGAGGCATTCCTGAGTTCCGCACAAACAGCACCAGATTCGCGAGAGACCAACTTTCAAATCGCGCAACTGCTGTTTGCAGCAGGCGATGCCCCTGCCGCGAAATTGTTTGTGAAACGCATGGATCAGATTCAGACCCTGCAGGAAATGCAGGATCGGGTCATTTTTTCAGGCCACAAAGCATCTGAAGAAAACCTGATGGATCTGGTCGAGGCGTACGAGGCGGCAGGCCGCATCATTGAAGCGTACGGCTGGGCTCAGTTGAGTTTACACACATATCCGAACAGTGGTCCGCTTTCCAGGCTGAGATCACAACTTGCTCAGCGGAGTGCCCATTTGCCGTTGCAACTGGTCCAGGGTGACCTGGATCTCGCGTTCAGTGCCGCCATAGGAAAATACCGGGCGGCATTACCTGATCAATTGCCTGCCAGAGTTGCCACAGCCGAGACTAAATCACCGCCGCTCGGACAAGTCTCGTTTGTCGAACACTCCGATGACGTTGGCCTGAGCTTTCGATTTATCAACGGCAGCGATCAGGAAATACGCGTCGCATGTTTGAATACACCGGCGGTGGTGTCGGGGCGATTGATCTGGATCACGATTCTTATCCAGACCTCGTGCTGACTCAGGGCGGTGACTGGGATCTTCGCGGCTCGGAGTTGAACCTTGCCGATGCGATCTTCCGAAATCAACGCGGGACTGATTTTTCTGATGTGACGTTCGTGACCGGAATTCGCGGCCATGAGTATGCTCAGGGAGTTTCTGTCGGCGATTGCAACAGCGACGGATTCGCTGACATCCTGATCGCCGCCATTGGTCGCAGTCGTCTGTGGCTGAATCATGGAGACGGCACATTTGGGGAATCAATGGACATCGCCAATCTGCTCAGCAGCAATGATTTGTGGCGAACCAGTTGTGTCATTGCAGACCTTGACGGCGACGCGTTTCCGGATCTGTATCTTGTCGGATACCTGGCTGGAAACAATGTCTTTCAAGACATCTGCAGAGACTCGGAAAATCGTCCCCGCATCTGTGCACCCACTCAATTTGATGCAGTGGCAGATCTCTGCCTGCTGAACAACGGCACCGGAGGTTTCAGAGATGCCGGTGACTTCATCAGGAAGGGGCCTGACGGCAAAGGACTTGGAGTTCTCGTGTTTACTCCGACTCTCGAGAGTGCCGCATCGATTTATGTCGCAAATGACACGACCCCCAACTTTCTCTACACGCGAAACCGAAATTCGAAAGAAGCATTGATCGACGCAGGATTCTCCAGCGGTGTGGCGGTCAGCTATGAAGGGAAGCCGGAAGGTTCCATGGGAATTGCCCTCAGCGACCTCGACGGCGACGGTGATCAGGATCTGGCAGTCACGAATTTTTTAAACGAAGGCACGGCTTTGTATTCGCAGGTGGAGCCGAGTCTGTTCCGCGATGCTCGGATTGCCGCAGATTTGCTTGAGCCTTCGCTGTCCATGCTGGGTTTTGGAGCACAGTTTCTGGATGCTGATCTGGATGGAAGGCAGGAACTCTTTGTGGCCAATGGCCACATCGACGATCTTTCAGATGAAGGAAAACCATATCAAATGCCCGCACAACTCTTTCGATTCATTGATGGCCGTTGCAGAGATGCAATGGAAGATGCCATTGGTCCGTATTTCCTGCGCAAGCACCTTGGACGGGCGGTCGCCAGGCTGGATTGGAATCGTGATGGTCGACCGGACCTGACGGTTGGTCACTTGATGGAATCCACGTCACTGTTGACCAACACGTCGCCCTCAAGCGGAAAATGGTTACAGCTCCGACTCGTCGGCAGGGCCTCTGATCGCGATGCCGTCACCGCCGAGGCGACCTTAAAAGTTGGATCAGTAACGCAGGTGCAGCAATTGACAGCTGGCGATGGTTATCAATGCAGTAATGAAAAGCTCATCATGTTCGGAATGCAGGGGAATGACACTGCGGCTCGGCTGTCGATTCGTTGGCCCTCCGGCCATCTGCAGGAGTTTCATGATGTGCCACTGTCAAATCGTTACACGGTCGTTGAGGGGCGTGCCGCACTGTTTGCTTTACCAAATTAGTTGGACATGCGCCAGTTTTGGGGGAAACCGAGCGTTTGTGCAACCCGAAGCGTGAGCGAGGGATTCTACCTCACTCGTTCCCTCGCCTACGCTTCGGGTTATTTTTTTCGGAAAAACTGGCGCTGTCCAATTAGTGATATAGCCCCTCACATAAGGTAGGATTTTGAAACTCTTGTCTCAGTTCATCCTGCGATTTCTTCACAACGTGGCCTGCGGCTGGCTGCGAACGGGCTTGTCTGGTCGTTTACTGCGTTTCGTTGTGCTGACGGCGCTTTTCTGCGTAGTGTCCATCTGGTCGGTGTGGCCGATGCCCCGGCAGATTGCATCTCAGATTCCGACGTCGCAGTCGGGGATTGCGACTGTTCCACTGTTCAACGCGTGGACGATCGCCTGGAACGCCCATTGTGCCGCGCGAGGCATGAAGGGTTACTGGGACGCGCCGATCTTTCATCCGCTGAAGGAAATGTTGGCTTTGAGTGAGCCACAACCAGCGACGCTGGTCGTGGCACCTGCAATCTGGTGGCTGCGATCTCCGGCGCTGGCGTACAACGTCTACTTGCTTCTGTCACTGACCTTAAACGGACTGTTCACCGTCTTGCTGATGCGCACTCTCCGGGCCGGATGGATTGCCTCAATCGTTGCGGGGGTCGCCATGATTCAGCATCCGGTCATGCACCTGCAGATTGATGTCGTCCAGTTGATGCCTGTCTGGGGAATTCTCTGGACTCTGGCCGCTCTCGTTCGACTTCGTGAAGCGGCAATTCGGTGGCCATCAGAGATTACAACAACTCCACCAGAGAATGCGGCTTGGCCTTCTCTGCGAACATGGCGCTCGATCATGCTCCGTGGCGGTGAGACGGCTCTGGCGTTCGCGGCCGTGTTTGCCGTATCAGCCCATCACGGGCTGTTCCTGAGCCTGCTGCTGGCGGCCACGGGACTGCTACTGGTTCCCTGGCGACACTTTTTCCGGTGGCTTCCTGGAGCTGTTCTTGCCTCGCTGATTGCCGTCGGACTCCTGCTGCCACTTCTGCTTCCGATCGCACGAGTCATGCGGGAACACTCATTTGAACGCAGCGAGTCGCTGGTCGCTCAGCTGTCCATCAAGCCAATTGACTATCTGGTCGAACCAGATACAGCACTCATCAAGTGCCACTTGGTCGCGCGCGAAGGCCGCTGGCATATGTCAACCGGCTGGATGCGAATGGTTCTGGCATTCGGTGCGATGTGTGTTTCTTTCCTGCCTCAGTATCGATCGCGTTCTGTCGAAACATGGTTTCTGCTGGCTGTCGCCATCATGGCCTTCCTGCTGTCGCTCGGCGTCAATCTTCAGGTTGGCGGTTGGAACATCTGGATGACACTCAGTCAGTACGTGCCCGGATTTTCTCAAGTTCGCAGTGCCTTTCGGTTTGCCTACTTTGTGCAGATCGTCGTGATCGTCCTGTCCGCCACAGGACTGGATTGGCTCTGGAACATTTTTTTCCGCCACGGACGGCCCGGTCGGTTGCTGTCGCACTGGATTTGCGGGGTGGTATTCGTGACGCTCGGATTGCTGACGATGTTCGAAATACCACCTCCCGCCGTCCAGTTGGTTGGTGTGCCAGGATTACGTGACGCGGAATGGAAATCGTTTGTGAGGTCGAATCTTAAGGACAGCTACGGTGTCCTGTTGATGCCGTATGTCAACGGCGCCACGGTACGCGACTTTGACGTCACCGCTCGCTGGATGCTGAGTCATGTGCTGGATGATATTCCGATGTTGAATGGGTACTCTGGATTTTTTCCCGAGTCGCATTTTCGTTTGCAAAAGGCGATTGATGCAGATCCATATTCTGACGAAACGCTGCGACTGCTTTACGAAGCGAAGATTCAATTTGTGATTGTGCATGGTCACTCGGCACATCAGTTCTCGCAGGATCCTGGTCGCAAGTTCAGTTTGTACACTGTGTTTAAGGAATCTGCAGGCATCCAGGTGCTGGAATTGCGGCCGCGAGTCGAGTGATTCACAGGGCATTGATCTCCGATTCCACCGCTTGACAGTATTCTTACATATTCGTGACAGTGTCCTGACCACTGACACAGCGAAATGAACTCCAATACGCTGACAATGGATTTGCCGACTTAAGTCCGGAGAGCGAATGACCTGTCAGACTCTCCTGGCTTGATCAATGTGGCCTGACGAATCCACTTTACGAAAAACTTCAGTTTGTGCATCAGGAGACTTGTCATGCGGAGCTTAATCAGAAATCTGGCGTCGGTTGTCGCCGTTTTAATTGTGTGCAGTGCTGTCAGCGTTCAGGCGCGGGGACCGGCAGAGATCGGGAAACTGACGCTGGATGCGGCACCAGGATTTTCGATCCTGAAGGCGGGTGAGAAACAACAAGCATGGATGCGTGTGGGACTAAGGGGTTTTCACCTGAAACGCGAAGGTGCACGAGCGCCGATTAATGTGGCAATTGTGCTTGATCGTTCGGGCTCAATGCAGGGTGAAAAAATTCAGCGAGCTCGCGAAGCTGCGATCGGGGCGCTGGATTTGCTCAACTCCAGCGACATTGTGTCCATCATTGCATATGACTCAGACGTCAACGTGCTGGTGCCTGCGACGAAGCTGACCGATAAAGAGCAGGTCGCGAACATGATTCGCGCAATTCAGCCGGGTGGTAACACGGCGCTCTTCGGTGGCGTGAGCAAAGGTGCTGCTGAAGTTCGCAAGTTCATGGACGACAAACACGTCAATCGTGTCATCCTGCTTTCGGATGGACTGGCAAACGTAGGGCCGTCGGCCCCCGGTGAACTCGGCGAACTTGGTGCGTCGATGAAGAAGGAAAACATCAGCGTCTCGACGCTGGGACTCGGGCTGGGCTACAACGAAGACCTGATGGTGGCACTGGCCGGCAGGAGTGGAGGAAATCATCAGTTCATTGAAAATGCGTCCGAGCTGGCAGGGATCTTCCGCCGCGAATTCGATGACGTGTTGTCAGTCGTCGCGCAGTCCGTGGATGTGAAGATTGACATTCCGGAAGGCATTCGCCCTGTCCGCGTGCTCGGCAATGCGGCGGACATCAATGGTCAATCGGTGATCACGCGGCTGTCTCAGGTTTATAGTAATCAGCAAAAGCATGTCGTTGTGGAAGTGGAAATCCCGGCCGACCTGGCACATGCTGCTGTCGATGCCACCGGGGCCGAAATCGCAAAGTTGTCGCAACTGGCCAGGGTGAGTGTGTCGTACATGAATATGATGAGCGAATCGACGGAAACTCTCACGGGTGAAGTTTCCGTGTCGTTCAGCAATTCAGACGAGAAGGTGAGGGCCAGTGTCAACAATGCCGTGATGGCCGATGTTGTGGCACTCGTCGCCAGCGAACAGAATAAGCTCGCGACGGAATTCCTCGACCGTGGCGACCTCGTACGTTGTCGCAATAGCCTGGAAGAGAACGCAAAGTTTCTCAACGCGAACGCCGACGCGTACAAGTCTCCGTCGTTAAAAGAACTGGCAGATTCAAATCTTGATCAACTGGAGCAGCTGAAAAAAGTGACATCGAATGCCGCTCCGTCTGCTCTCAGTGTTCGAAAATCCATGCGATACGATCAGAATGCGATCGATTCGCAGCAGGAGAAAGGAGCAAAACCGTAGTCCGCGTGAACGCGAGATCCTTGATCACTACGTTCGAACATTGCAGAATACCGCATTCCACGTCGCACGCAGGTTCCCGACCGTGAACGGTGATGCAAAATGTTTCGCAGAATGATCCGTCGATACTTCGTTCTTTTTCCTTGTGTTGTCCTCCTGCCGTTTTCAAACGCCGCGACGGCGCAGACGGATTCGCAGCCTGACGCATTCGTTGCGGACAACGCTGGCTTCACGCGCATGGTTGCCCCGTTCCTCCAGAAACATTGTGACCGATGCCATGGAGAAGAGACTCAGGAAGCCGACTTCCGCGTGGATACACAGCTGACGGCCGATCTTTCCGAGCGCGGCAACCGGCAGCGCTGGGCAGAAGTTGTTGATGCACTGAACAGTCATTCGATGCCGCCCGCGACGGAGTCGCAGCCAGAGCCGGACGAGACTGCCGACATCATCGACTGGGTGACCGAGCAGACTCTGCGAGCAGAATTGATCAGTCGATCAACCTCGATCGTGCTCCGCCGCCTGAATCGCACTGAATACCGAAATACGATTCGTGATCTTGTGGGAATTGATTTCGATACCAGCGGATTTCCGCAGGATCCTCCGGCTGGCGGTTTTGACAACAACGGCAGCGCGCTCACGATGTCGCCCTTGCTGGTGGAACTTTACTTCGAGGCGGCCCGCAGGGGGCGAGAACCAGGTCTTGCCGATCAGCCGCAGATTGCCGCAATCGTGACGAACATGAAGCACAATGGTCGCACGCGGCGGTCGCTTTTGCAGGCGATCGTTGTTTCTGACGCGTTCCGGAATCGGTAGCAACGATTCGCAATCCAGGTCCTTACTGTCAGAATGGATTTTCGCCTGCCGGGCGCAGCACACCGCCGGTCACCCGTTAAATCTTCAAACGGGACGTGAAAACGGCGCAGGAATGTCGTATTGTTCAGGGGGCGGCTTCCGTCATCAGCCGAAACATCGCGCAAGTCGTTGCCGGAAAGGAGGAACCTGCGAGATGATGGTGATCCACAAGTCTTGTATTCGCGGCACCGAGGACTCCGGAAGAATTTCCCGGCGACGGTCCGTTGAATTGTTGCGACGCATTTTCTGTGAGCCACGGAGAATCAGCGTCCCATGACACTGACACTCATTCCAGGCGTTGACGAATCGGCAGTGGCGGGCCCTTCCGCGAATCCCGCGTCGGGGATCATCAAGTGGGTCTGGCTTCTTCCTGTTGCGAGCGGTCTTGTCCTTGCTGGCATGACTCTGACTTGCGTCTGGTTACTGGATCACAACGCGACTTCGCTGTATCTGGATGAACTCCGCGACGGCAACATCGAATCGACCGATCCGATCGAGGCGGAGATTTCACTGCCCACAGGAGGTTCGCACCTGTATGGCGTTCCACGCAGTGGCTGGCCGACGTCATCACTTGATGCGACGTGGCTGTGTGCCGTTGGTTCTGCGATCGCTGCGATTGCAGGGGCATTGGTCTTTCTGGGTGTCCGATCGAGTCATCGACACCACGAATATGCTCATCGACTGGAACGGGCTCACGCTGAACTGCAGCAAAGTTCGGCTGAGATGGCCAAAGCCAAGCACGCGGCCGAAGCAGCCAATCGGGCCAAGAGTGAATTCCTTGCCAATATGAGCCACGAAATTCGAACGCCGCTGTGTGCCGTGATCGGCATGACCGAACTCGTCCTCGATATGCCATTGAAAGTGGATCAACGGTACTATCTGGAGATGGTTCATGAGTCGGGCGAATCTCTGCTGTCGGTGATTAATGACATCCTTGACTTTTCAAAGATTGAAGCAGGTAAACTCGACCTGGTCACAGCATCGTTCGACATTCGGGAAACTGTCGGCAGCATGTTGCGACCGATGCAGGTCCGTGCCAGCGGCAAGGGTGTAAAGCTGGCGTGCCACATTGCTGCAGACGTGCCCGACGTTGTCGAAGGAGATCCGGATCGGCTGCGGCAGGTCGTCGTCAACCTTGTCGGAAATGCGATCAAGTTCACCGAACACGGTGAAATCAGACTCAACGTTGCGGTGGTCTCAAACACATCGACCGAAGCCGCACTCTTGTTTTCGGTCCGTGACACCGGTATCGGGATTCCGCCGAACAAGATTGAAAAGATCTTTGAAGCGTTTGAGCAGGCGGACGCAGGTGCCTCAGGCGTTTTGGTGGCACTGGGCTGGGGCTCGCGATATGCCCCGGCTCGTCAGCATGATGAATGGGCGAATCTGGGTCCTCAGCGAGCAGGGAGTGGGAAGCACTTTCACTTCACTACCCGGTTTGCTGTCTCCGATAAGGACAACCCGGAACCCCCGCCGCAGCTCGCGGTCCGTCAGTTTCCGGCGGCAAAGACAATTTGACCTCAATGCGTCGGCTTCCCGGATCGCCCCTCAGGATACTGCTGGCGGAAGACAATCACTTCAATCAGCGACTCGCTCTCGCGCTGCTGGAGAAATGGGGACATACGGTCACTCTGGCCACGAACGGGCGGAACGCCGTCGAAGCCTGGAAGGCAGGGGAATTTGACTTGATTGTCATGGACGTGCAAATGCCGGAGATGGACGGGCTGGAAGCGACGCGCCGTATTCGTGAAGCCGAACTGCAGCTGCGAAAACACATCCCGATCGTCGCGATGACCGCACACGCACTCGTGGGCGATCGTCAGAAGTGTCTGGATGCCGGCATGGACGGGTATGCCTCAAAGCCACTTCGAATCGCCGAATTGCATCGGGAGATCTCGCAGTTCTTCGAGTCTTCGGCGATCAGCACATCACCTGCATCCGTCGTATCTGGCATGAAGTCAAACATCGACTGGTCGCATGCCCTGGACGTGTGCGACGGCGACCGCGAATTGCTCATGCAACTCATGCAGGTTTTCATAGAGGAAGTACCTGAACTGATGAGCTCACTGGATCTCGCGATCACCGCCAACGATTGCGTAACAGCAAGACAAACGGTGCACAGCATCCTGGGTTCACTCCGATTGTTTGGTATGACACCACCCGTCGATCTCATCCAGAAAATTCAACAGGATGCAAGGAACGGCGCACTCTACAATACCAGATGCCTGTTTACAGAACTCCAGCAGCGGTTCGATGAATTGATCGCCGAAGTCCATGAGATCGTCGAGGGCAGGAAAATTCCTGAGTGAGTCTGTCGATCATAAACGTGTGGCAGCGGTCGCTGATTGACAGTCATACCTTTAAACGGATAATGTCTCAACTAAACGCATAGTGTCTCAACCGGCTGCCCGATTCCTTTCAGGACTGCTGTCCATGAACAGATCCACCCGTCGATCATTTCTGCGCTCATCCAGTGCGGCGGTGGCCACGGCTTTCGCCGCGCCGATGATCCTGCCGAGCCGAGTGTTTGGTGCGAATGAACGCATTGCCATTGGTGCGATCGGTGTCCGAAATCAGGGGGCCGGAAATGTAAAACGCTTCCTTGCGGCGGGAGCGGATATCGTTGCCATTTGTGACGTGGATTCAAAGGTCGCAGCCGCAGCGGTGGACATTGTTTCCGAGAAAAGTCCGGCTCCGAAAATCTTTGGCGACTACCGACAACTGCTGGATGACAAAAGCATCGATGCCGTCGTCATTACGACTCCGGACCATTGGCATGCCCTGATGACGATCGACGCATGCAAAGCCGGCAAAGACGTCTATTGCGAAAAGCCGCTTTCACTCACAATCGCAGAAGGTCGTCGCATGGTGAATGCAGCCCGCACTCACAATCGCATTGTTCAGACCGGATCTCAGCAGCGATCATCAACGGAGTTCTGGAAGGCATGCATGCTGGTACGCAATGGATTCATCGGCGACGTGACGGAAGTATTGGTCGGGATACCGGGCCCGAATCACCCCGGTTCGATCGGCCCTGAAGAAACTGTTCCTCCTGAACTGGACTATCAGATGTGGCTCGGGCCGGCTCCATTGAAGCCGTATCACAGTAAACGAGTCCACTACAACTTTCGGTTTTGGTGGGACTACTCCGGCGGTCAGATGACAAACTTCGGGGCTCATCATCTGGACATCGCGCAGTGGGGACTGGGAATGGACAACAGCGGTCCTGTTTCTGCGGAGGGAACGGCTGAGTTTCATCCGCAGATGCTGCATGAAGTCACGGAAAAATGTCGCCTCACATACACGTACGCAAATGGTGTCAGAATGACCCTTGGACAGGGCCAGCACGACATTCCAGACGGGACAATCTTCATCGGAACAAAAGGTCGCATAGCCGTTGGGAGAGGCAAGCTGACGACGGAACCGGCCGAACTGGCCACGTCGCCGCTGGATGCCGCTGAACTGACTCAACTTTATCGAAGTGCTGATCACACAATGGATTTCCTCGACTGCATGCGCAGCCGTGAGTTGCCGATTTGCGATGTCGAAATTGGTCATCGATCTGCCACCGTCTGCCATCTGGGAAATCTGGTTGCTCGGCTCGGACGTCCGGTGAAGTGGGATCCGACGACCGAAACCTGCCTCGGTGATGCGGAAGCGCAGCTGATGATCGACCGGCCATATCGCGCGCCCTGGACTCACTGAGATCCTGCAGTTAATCCAGCGGCAGTCCGAGTTTCTTTCGACCGTCGATTGTGACACGATTGGAATCCCAGGCCGGGTACCACGTTTGTTCAACCACGACCTGCCGTACTCCCGGGCTCATCACGCGGAGCTGGATGGTGACATTGATCGGGCACCGTCAGCGTCTTTTTAATCCAATTGCTGAAATCGTTCATACGGTGTCATTCCTGCCATAAAAGATACCTGCCCACGTGAACCGTCGCACCTGATCCAGAGTCGGGCCGGGAAAGAAACCGCCGAGTAAAGCGGACAGCAGGAATGTGACCAGCCATGAAAGCGGAATGACAAGAAACGGTGACGGACATCGGACGACCAGAGTCTCGCTGCCCGTCAGGTTCTGAACGAGCGGTGTGAACAGCACATCCATGAAGCCAAACATCAATCCGCACACGGCTCCCGTGATCCCGGCAATGACGACGGGCGTTTGACCAACATGTCGGAGCAGCATTCCTGCCATGAACATCGCCCCCAACGGTCCAAGGACACAGTTGAAACTCTTCAGCTGCAGGTCGATCAGGTTATAGTGTCTGGGTGCCAGTGATAACAGAATTCCCATTATCGTCACGAAGACTCCGATGAACACGGTCAGAATCTGGGCCAGTCTCAGGTCACCTGCTTCGCTCGCTGGCGTTCGCCGGTACTTACGCACAAGGTCAATCATGATCACCGATGTTGTCGAATTGATACCTGAGTCGATGCTTGACTGGGCGACTGCGAAGATTGCAGCCACGACGAAACCGCTGATGCCAACCGGCAGTCCATAGTTAATGAAATGGGGGAAAATCCGATCGGAAAATCCTGTGGCCGAGGGACTGCTGACTCCTGCAGGCAATTCAGCCGGATTTCGCAGGTAGTACACCAGCAGCGCGGCACCCACCATCCCGAGCAGTGTCTGCATCGTGATGTCCAGAAAAATCCCCACCAGTGCCGTCTTGCGAGCGGCAGCAACATTCGCGTTCGAAAAATATCGCTGCAGCGCCACCTGATCCGAAGCATGGGTGCATACATGCCAGAAAAACGTGCCGCACAGCGCCCACAGGATCGTGTTTCGTTCCGAGAAGTCCCAGGTGGCAAGTGGAGGGATCTCATGGCTGATGCTGGTAACTTTTCCACCAGACCAACGGGCCGGTCCTGTTTTGGCGGCCACAACAATCAATGTCACGACAGCGCCAAGGAAAAGCACGATCATCTGAACCACGTCGGTCCAGATGACGGCCGAGATTCCTCCCAGAACCGTGTAGGCCGTACTGACAACGCCGGTTGAAATCAGGACAACATAGAACCACGACGGTGCGTCGAAACGGATTGTTCCGCCAGTCAGTGAGGCGATCGCTCCGGGAGCCGTGTCCTGAGTTATGTGTGCAATGGCGATGGACGCGGAATAGATGACAGCGCCCATCCACAGGAATCTCATGTAGAGATACAAAATGACGCCGAGCAATCTGGCACCAGGGCTAAATCGCATTTCCAGATATTCATAGGCGCTCGTCAGCCGCAGACGCATAAAGAACGGGACCCACAGCGTCCAGACGATGATAAACACAAACGGCAATGCCAGAATGCCAATGAACTGGGCCACACCATGTTTGATCATCTCTCCCGGTGCACCAAGGTAGCTCAGCGTGGACATCAGCGTGGCGATCATGCTCATGCCGGTCGCCAGCCAGGGCATTTTCCGACCCGCCACGAAGAAATCTTCGATGTTGACCTGTTTGCGAGACAGATACCAGCCCATGCCCAACATGCAGACCATGTAGCCAAACACAATCGCATAATCGACGGGCTGCAAACCTGCGGCAAGCAGCATTGGAAACCTCAGACTGTCCATGTTTCAGAGTTTCCCGTCATCGGATGAAGGTAGATTCACGGAGTTGCCGCACGAAGCCGTCATCGAAATCTTTCAAAGGCAGAGTGTGATGAAAGGCTTTTTTCCTGCACGGCGCCTGCATCATTGTGGCTCGACACTCCGAGGCGAATATTCCCGCCACGGAGTGTCGGGGCACATTGAGTTGCGTTAAGCCCGCGTTAAGCTAACCTGGGCAGATGCGTCCTGGAAGTCATCGAGCGATTCACTCGTGGTGTATTTCGTTCCGCTTCACACTCCCTGCTCAAGTTGTCACAATGCCTAGTGCTCTGTCAACCATGAAACGAGGCGTTGCGGCTTGACAGAGCACTTGAGCGCGTTTTCCGACTCCTGTTCAGTGGAGCGAATTGATGTCACGAATTGTATTCATAGCTTCAGTGATCCTGGCGATTGCTCCTCTGTCGGCCGAGGACTGGCCACAGTTTCGCGGCCCCAACTGCTCGGGAGTTTCCACGACAGGCGCTCCGCTGCCGATTCAATTCTCGGCCTCAGAGCATGTAAAGTGGTCGGTCAAGCTCGGTGACGGAATCGGCTGTCCGGTTGTTGCCGCGGGCCAGGTTTTTACGTCCGCCATGATTGATGACCAGACGGTCGGCCTGTTCGCCTTCGACGCGGCGTCGGGTAACCAACTCTGGATGCGGTCCTGGCCGATTGGCGACGTTGACGAAATTCATCAGACGAACAGCCATGCCGGGACGACACCTGCCGCAGACTCTGAACGCGTGTATTTCTATTTCTCCACGCTCGGCATGGTGGGACTCGATGCGAAGACTGGAGCGGATATCTGGCGACAGGAACTGCCGGTTCCGTATTTCGTTTTCAAATGGGGCGCCGGGATGTCGCCCGTGCTCCACAAGGATCTGGTCCTGTTTTGTCAGGACGACGACCTGCACCCGGCCTTGTACGCGTTCGACAAGCGAACGGGCGAGATTCGCTGGAAGGATGATCGCAATGACATGGCGGTCAACTATTCGCACCCGGTGATCTGCGAAACTGCCAGCGGTGATGAGATCGTTGTCGCCGGCACCGGGCTCCTGATCGGATACGAACCGGCCACCGGCAAGCGGTTGTGGCAGGCTCGGACACTGTTGCGCAACATCAAGACGACGCCCGTGAGTCGCGACGGGATCGTTTACGTCTCCTTGCAGAGTAAAGGGATCGCCAGCCAGTGGCTGGCGTCCATCGATCAGGCAGAAACAGGAAACAGCGATCACAAAGTTTCGAAGGACGAGGTTCAGAAATTCTTCGGCAAACGCCCGGTCCCGGAAGCGTTTTACAAGAAGACGTTTGAGCGAGGTGACCTGAATCAGGATGGAGTCCTCGAAGGGCGTGAGCTGGATATTGCATTCCTGCCTCCCGGCAATGAGGCGGGTGCGGCATTTGATGCGAAGATCGCTGAAGACGAATTCGTGCTCGCGGTGAAAGGGGGAGGCCGAGGCGACGTGACTCAGACGCATGTTCTCTGGAAGCATCCCACCAAACACACCGACCACATTGTCTCACCCCTCGTCCTCAACGACCGGATGCTGCTGATCAAAGCGGGCGGGATTGCCACGTGCTTCGAAGTCGAGGAAGGCAAGCCACTCTTCGGCCCCGTCCGCATCGAAAATGCAGGCGACTACTTCGCCTCTCCCGTGTCAGGCGATGGGAAGATTTATGTGGCCAGTGAAAACGGGAAAATTGTCGTGCTGAAAGATGCACCGGACCTCGAAGTGCTGGCCGTCAATGATATGGGTGATTCGATCCTTGGGACGCCCGCGATCGCTGACGGTGCCTTATTTGTCCGTACGAGAAAATCTCTGTTGAGGATTCAGTAGCGCTCGACCAGCGAGTAAGTCGAGCGCTGGCCCGCCAGGCAATGCAGTGAATGGTACTTGTCGTCGAATTCGTGAGAATTCGAATTGTGTCTCAGAAAAAATTCATCACGTTGTTGCACATTCCAAATCGTCAGGACCATTCACGCTATGAGAAAAAGTAAGACGCTCGCTCGGATTCGTAACAACCAGACGGTGCGAATGTGTTGCCTTGGTCATTACATGCCGTTCTTCGTCAAACAGGCGGCCCACGTCGGCTTCGACTGCATCTGGCTTGATCTTGAGCATCGAAACTTCTCGGATCGTGACGTTCAGGCGCTGCTCGCCTATTCGCATCTGCATGACATCGACATCATGGTCCGACCTGCCACGCTGGAGAAGACTCGACTCTACCGCTATCTTGAAGACGGCGCGGCCGGGTTGATGATTCCCCATGTCAACACGGCGGAGAAAGCCCGAATGCTGGCCGATGCGGTGAAGTTTCCGCCGCTTGGTGACCGTGGGCTCGATGGAGCGGGACTCGACGCCGACTTTTACGTCGGTGATACCGATTCGTTCGTGAAACAGGCGAATGAAGAGACCTTCCTGGTGGTGCAGATCGAAACACTGCAAGCCGTCCAGAACGTCGACGAGATCGCATCGGTCCCCGGAGTCGATGGCTTGTTCATCGGACCTGGTGACCTTGGCCTGCGAATGAAACTTGACCCCAGCCAAGGCACGCTTGAGTCCGCCTATGACCGTGTGGCGAGCGCATGCAAGCGGCATGGCAAAGCATGGGTGCGCCAGCGGGAACTCCGGAGATTCTGAAGCAGCGTCAGAAACAGGGAGGTCAGTTGCTGAATCACGGCGGAGAATTCGGAGCCGTCATGAATATGCTGAAGGACTGCGCCGCTGCGTTCAAGAGCAGTGAACAGGGATCGCCGTAATGAACCTGACTGGCAAGGTCGCACTCGTTACGGGAGCGGGTCGGGGAATCGGGAAAGGCTGTGCCGTACAGCTGGCACGGCGCGGGGCCGACATCATCATCAATGATCGTCCCGGAAGTTCGGATCTTGAGGCGACAGCCACAGAGATTCGTCTGCTGGGACGCACCTGCCATGCAATCGAAGCCGATGTGTTTTCCCGATCCGGCTGCGAACAACTGCTGACCGCTGCACTCGCGGCCTTTGAAAGGATCGACATCCTCGTCAGCAATCCGGCGTACAGTCGCCGCTGCGCGTTTCTTGACTACCCCGCAGAAGAGTTCGAACGAACAATCAATGGGACACTGACCAGCGGTTTCCACATGAGCCAACTGGTTGCCCGCCACATGGTCGCTCGCGGAGGTGGCGGCAGGATCGTATTCATTTCCAGCGTTCAGGCTGAGATGCCGATCAGCCTGTGTGCCGCGTATGGAGCTGCCAAAGCCGGTCTGAACCACCTGACGAGATCCATTGCCGTTGAATTGGCACCACACCGTATCAACGTCAATGCCATCGAGCCCGGGTGGATCGACACGCCGGGAGAACATATCGCGTTCTCCGACGAAACGATTGCCAGCGAAGGTCAGCGATTGCCCTGGGGACGGCTGGGATTGCCGGAAGACATCGGCAACGCTGCAGCGTTCCTGGTGTCGGACGATGCGGACTACATCACGGGGACCGTGTTGCCCGTGGACGGATGCTTCCGCTTCAAAGACTGCCGCGCCGAGTCGATCATTCCGCCGACGGAACCCGGACGATGACGCTGCAACTCAGGAAATTCGAATTTTGCTCGCAGCTTGCCGGGCCGCGGTTGTTGATCACGGGTTGCGTCCACGGTGATGAGTTTGAGCCGATTGCAGCAATTCGACGGCTGGTGACTTTGTTCGAACGTCAGGCGGATGCGGTGTCAGATTTTCGAGGGACAGTCTCTCTGATCCCTGTCGTGAATGAAGCGGCTTTTCTCCGAGGCCATCGCTGCGCTGACGACGGACTCGACCTCGCGCGAACGTGCCCCGGTCGGTTGGATGGCAGCGTCACCGAACAGACCGCGTGGGCACTCAGCGACGCAATTCGCAGTGCGGACTATTACATCGATCTGCACACCGGTGGCACGGAACTGAGCGTTTACCCGCTGACCGGCTATATGCTTCACACAGACCCGGATGTCCGCAAAACAGCGACGCATGGCACAGGCCTTCAATCTGCCTGTCGTCTGGGGCACGTCTGCTGAACTGGATGGCAGGTCGCTCTCCGTCGCGCGGGATGCGAATGTTCCGGCGATCTATTGCGAATACATGGGGTCAGCCACATGTGATCCGGCGGGCGTCGATGCCTATGTCGATGGCTGCCTGAATGTGATGTCGGAACTGGGGATGCTCGACCGCGAGCGTCCGACGAGTCGAATCGCACATGTCGTGGAAGATGCTGAACCGAACGCTGGCCACATGCAGGTGTGCCACCCGTCGCCTGTGACGGGATACTTTGAAACGCGCGTTAAGCTCGGTGACGCTGTTCGTCCAGGGGAGGTCCTCGGTACAATTCACCCGCTGGACGGCAGTACGCCAGCGGTCGTCAAGGCAACTCAGTCTGGCATCGTGCTCGTGCTGAGAACTTTTCCCCGTGTTCGTGCGGGCGAATCCGTCGGCGTTGTGCTGGAGTTGTGAACGTCAGAGTTTGGAAGTTCTGGAGAATCCATGGATAATACCGTTCCGCAGCGACTGGTCTATCTTTCCGGAAAAATGGTCCAGGAATCCGAGGCCAAAATTTCAATCTTTGACAGCGCGGTCATGCTCGGTGACAGCCTCACCGAGTCGACTCGTACGTTCCGGCATCAACCATTTCGCCTTGATGAGCATATCACTCGACTGTACCGCTCGCTCAAGGTCAGTCGTGTCGATCCGGGGGTGTCGCCGGCCGAACTGACGCGGATCACGATGGAAGTCCTGGAAGCAAATCTGTCCCACATGGATTCTGACGATGACTGCTGGATCGTCCACAATATCTCGCGAGGGCTGATGAAGCCCGGGCCCGGCACATCGCAGAGCAACCCGGCCACGATCATGATCTTCACCAACCACATGGACCTGCGCGGCTGGGCCAGGTACTACACCGAAGGCTGCCATGCGGTGACATCCATGAGTCGCGCTGTGCCCGCGCAGTCACTGGATGCACGCATCAAGAATCGCAGTCGGCTCTGCTACACTCTGGCGGATACCGAAGCGCGGCTGGTGGACCCCGATGCTCAATGCGTCATTCTGGATGTGGATGGCTACGTCTCAGAAAACAAAGGTGGCAACCTGTTTGCAGTTGTCGACGGAGTTCTGTTGACGCCAACGACCGAAAATTGTCTGGCAGGGATCAGCCGACAAACCGTGCTGGAACTTGCGGACAACCTCGGAATCCCGGTCCGTGAAGCACGCCTGCAGGTTTAT
Organism: Planctomycetaceae bacterium; assembly: GCA_037719765.1. Classification (GTDB taxonomy): domain Bacteria; phylum Planctomycetota; class Planctomycetia; order Planctomycetales; family Planctomycetaceae; genus SXXK01. Next base: position 5,271 of record JBBJME010000035.1, on the reverse strand, counting down.
GACTTTTACACGGCGGACGAGGTCTTCTTCACCAGCACGCCTTACTGCATGATGCCTGCCACTCGGTTTAACGGATTGCCTGTTGGCGACGGGCGAGTTGGTCCCGTCATGAATCGGTTACTGGCTGCGTGGAGTGCACTGGTCGGCGTGGACATTGTGGCTCAGGCTCAGCGGCAGATGGCATGATGAGTGAACCCACGATTCAGAAACTCTTTGACCTGACAGGTCGCGTCGCGCTGATCACCGGCGGCTCCGGGTACCTGGGCCGATCATTGTCGCGGGCACTCGCCGAGGCCGGAGCGACAGTCGTGATTGGAAGCCGGGATCGGAATCGCGCCCAGGGCGTTGCAGATGAACTGCCGTCCCCCGGCGGCGCGGTGCACTGGGCTGTTGCTCTTGATCAACTCGACGAGACGTCTCTGAATGACGGCTTCGAATCGGCCGTCACTGCGGCCGGGCAGGTAGACATCCTGATCAACAATGGTCAGCTGGGGCACGCACTCGATCTGACGAATGTGACGGCCGAGGCATTCAATCAGGATCTGCAGAACGCAACCGGTTATTTTCTCCTTGCCCGCCGCCTGCGAGATCATGTCGTCAGCCGAAATACGCCGGGATCGATCGTGATGATCGGGTCAATGTATGGCGTGGTCGGTTCCTACCCCGATGCTTACGATGGCATCTGTGCCGCCAGTCCGGTGCAGTATCATACGCTCAAGGGTAGCATTATTCACATGACGCGGCATTTGGCGGTCTATTGGGCGAAGGACAATGTCCGCGTGAATTGTCTGAGTCCCGGTCCGTTTCCATCCGAGAAGGCACCACCACAGATGGTCGAGCGTCTGAAGTTGAAGAGTCCAACAGGCCGCATGGGGGAACCACACGAACTGAAGGGGCCTCTGCTGATGTTAGTCAGCGATGCGGGAAGTTATGTGACCGGCCAGAATCTGCTCGTCGATGGAGGCTGGACGGCATGGTGAGCGAGGCTCAGCTTCGCCCTCCCAAACAGCGATAGCTCGCGCGGAGTAGAGTGGTCAACAAATGCGAATCAAGGAATCCGTAATGAATGCAATTGTACGAGTCTTGTCGATGATTGTCGCTTTGCTTCCGGTGCTCACCAACAGTGCCCAGGATTCCCTGCGAATCTCGTTGGATGCAGCAACGCAGGAAAAATGCCTGAGTGTCCTGCGCGCCGGATTGCGGAGCGAGGAATTCTGGCCGTCCATGCACGCTGCCGAAGGACTGACTCTGGGAGGTTACGGACTTGATGTGATCGAGTATCTGACCCCGAAACTGAAAACGGAAACTGACGATCAGCATTTGTGCGGCATCGCGCGCGAAATTGCCCGCGCCGGAGATCGTTCAGTCCTCCCTGTGATGCTCAACATTCTCGCGGGAGATAATAACTACGGCCACGTCCATGCGGCTGAGAGTCTCTTCAAGGTGTTTGAAATGGGTGATGGTCAGTCGATGCGACGAGCGCACGCGCAGAGCGACAACCTCAAATTGAAACTCATGGCCGCCGGAGCACTCGTGCGATGCGGAGATGCGGAGGCGCTGCAGACCGTGCGAGATTTGCTCGCCGACGATGAACCCGGTGACTACACCATCGCCGCGTGGGTGCTGGGCCAGATCGGTGACAGCAGCGACATTCCCCGGCTCAAGGCACAACTGGATCGCTGTCCGGATGCCTCTACGCGGTCAAATTTCGAACACGCTCTTGCGATTCTCGGCGATCCGGACGGACTTCAGTCGCTTCTGATGAACCTGATCAGCAGCGACAATGCCATCCGCACCTACGCGGCGACTTTCGCCGGCGACGCGCGAGCCACAGGTGCTATCGATCGATTGAAGGAGATGCTGGAAGATCCGTTTCCCGATGCTCGCATTCGCGCAGCTCAGTCTCTGCAGGTGCTGGCCGGTCCGGCAGTGCTCCCCTTCAAGGTGCAGGCGAGTGCCGTCTTCAGCGAACTCAACGCAAAGTCATGTTGGTTTCATCCTCGCGTTGCGGCAATGCCGGGTCACGGGGACGCAGGCCAGCCAGCCATCGTGATGACGATCCAGAAACACCTCGGAGTCAGTGATCATTACTCCGGCCTGTATTTCCTGCGAACCAACGACCTCGGCCAGACATGGATCGGTCCAACAGAGATCCCGGAATTGGCCTCGCATCCGGGCGAGAACAACGAAACTATCTCCGTGTGTGACGTCACACCAGGCTGGCTCTCTTTGAGCAAAAAACTGCTCGCCATCGGTGTCAAGTTGCGTTACAGCCCAAAGGGCGAACAACTTGTCGACAAGCCGCGGTCGCATGAATGTGCTTACGCAACCTACGACCCGCAGTCTGAAAAATGGACTCCATGGAAAATGCTGGCGATGCCGGAAACTGATGGAAAGTTTTTCCTCGTCGCGCCCGGTTGTGTGCAGTGGCACGAGCAAGCAGATGGGACGTTGTTGATTCCGGTTTACTTCCAGGGGCCCAACGGAGGCGACTACACAGCCACGGTCCTGCTTTGTTCCTTTGACGGACAGGAACTCAAGTACCTCGCGCACGGTGACGAACTGACCACGCCAGGAGGACGTGGTCTTTACGAACCATCGCTGACACGATTTCGGGACAAGTACTACCTCACTCTGCGACACGATACCGCCGCCTTCGTGACCACGAGCGATGACGGACTGCACTTCCAGCCGGTCAGGAAATGGACGTTTGATGACGACCTGGATCTGGGGAGCTACAACACGCAGGCGCATTGGCTCAGCCACAGCGGCGGACTGTTCCTGACGTACACCAGACGCGGCGCAAACAACGACCACATCATGAGAAACCGCGCACCCATTTTTGTCGCACAAGTCGATCCCGAGACTTTGCAGGTGCTTCGCAGGACCGAACAGGTCTTGCTGCCGGAACGCGGTGTCATGCTCGGCAACTTCGGCGCCGCGGCCATTACGCCCGGCGAATCCTGGGTGACGGATGCCGAGTTCCTTGTCAGCGACAAACCACATCCCAAAGGAGCCGATGGCACAGTCTGGCTGGGACGAGTGAAGTGGTCGATGCCAAATCAACAGGTGAAGTGAACTTCACTCAGTCTCGTCCGAATTTTGCACCGGTTGCGTTTCCGTGGCGGCGGTCGACTCCGCAGGAACCTGTGGACCAGTGGCATCTTTGTACCTGACCAGAGCACCAACCATCGTGCCCAGGGGCAGCAATTCTGTGAACGGGATTGTGCAGTAGATCCCGGCGGCCACGGCACAAAAGAGACAGGCGTTCTTGCCCAGGCCCATGCTCTGCCCAAGCCAGTAACCCGCGATCGCTCCGATCGGGATGCCGAGGGCCAGACCAATCGGACCAAATGTCACGAAATCCACGGCGTCGATAATCATGCCGGCGACGACCGGACCCATGGCATGATTCAGTCGGCGGACTGTGCCATCGTGCGAGTTTGACGGGGATACAGTTTCGGTCATGGCAGATTCTCCATCGCAAATGTGTGCGGTGCGATTTGAGTTGCAAACGCCGGGACGACAACTTCAGATCAAAGCATTCGCAAGTGTTCTGTTCACAATGCACTCGCCTGATGACAAGGTTTCGTCCCGGCGGAAATCTGGCGGCACAAGTCACTTTGACGACACTCATTGTCAGATTCGCATCACGATCACGCGTTACGTCGCACCTGGATCGCCGTAAATCGAATGTTTTCAGTGCTTTTTTGAGTTTCGGCAGTTTTGGCATGAGATGCGCATCACAGATTACGCAGGTGTCAATTTCAAGGGTTTCTTTCCAGGACAGGAAGAAGGAGCAGAGAGATGAAGAGATTGCTTATTGCAGCCAGTGCCGTGTTGGCACTGAGTTTCGTCGGTTCAAGTGGTGCATGGGCTCAGCACTATGGGTGCAACTCCGGTTACGGTGGCGGTTACAACAGCGGGTACGGCGGCGGATATTCATCTCCGCGACTTTCAGTTTCCGTGGGCTACGGAAACTACGGTGGTTATCCCCGGCACTCCGGATACTCTGGATACAACGGCTACTCGGGCTATGGTGGCCACCATGGGTTCGGAGGACACAGCACATGGCACGACACCAGCCATTTGGACTACCACAGTCCTTCGCTGGTACCTCACGGTAATCACCTCGACTATGTCCCCGGCCACTACGATGTGCATCGCACGGGCCACTGGGATCGTCACGGCCACTGATTCCGATCGTGGCACACGCCTGTCGGCATATTGTCGACAGGCGACTTCAACTGCTGTCTCCGGCATTCATAGAGTACGATGCCGGCAGCGACCGCCGCGTTGAGTGAATTCACTTCGCCCAGCATCGGAATGGCGACATGGGCGTCGCAGAGTGCCAGCAGCTCAGGTGAGATGCCGGACGTTTCACTTCCGATGAGCACGACAGTCGGTCGCGCCAGTTCGACTTCCCACAGGGTCGTCGCAGATTTCTCCGACGCCGCAATGATCTGAAACTCTGCCTGTTTCAGCATCCCAACGGCCTCAGTCAGCAGCGGGACGCGAAAAATCCGCTGATGATTCACGGCCCCGGCAGATGACCTGGCCACATGCGGCGTGATGGCCGACTGATATCGTTCGCCAATCACAATCCCATCCAGTTTCATCGCGTCGCAGGAGCGCAGGATCGCCCCGAAGTTATGTGCGTCCTGAATACGATCGCAGACGACAAACAGTGGTGCCAGCATCGCTGCACCGGACGCTGCGGAGTTCGTTGCCGCAATTTGAGTCGCCGCGCGGGCTGCCAGGATCAGGGATTTGGAATCATCGCAGGGAAATTCTCCCATGCGTGCCAGATAACCCTGATGTTCGTACGTCTGGCTCAGTTGCGTCAGGCGGTCTGAATCCGCAAGTTCCACTGCGAGATCAAGAGGCTCAGCCAGACGTTCGACTTCTGCAAGGTCCAGCTCCGGCTGATTCGAATCGACGAAGAGTTCGACAATCGGCCATCGCCCTGCCTTTAAGGTTTCCAGCACGGCGTACCTGCCCCAGAGCCAGCTTCTCTGGTGATTTCCGGCAAGTCCTGAGGACGATCGTCGATTTCGTGATTTCATTGCGGGAGTTTATCAAATCGCCGACGCTGGGATTCCTCAAATTGGCGACAGGTTGGTGAAAAGCCTCAGGATTGAGCGGGATTCAGCAAGTAATACTGCCTCCGGATTGACATGGAACCGCCACCCACAATAATCGGCTTTAAAAAAGGGCAAATGGCCCAGAGGGTGCTCCGCACTATTGGTTCCTGACCCCTTTTTTAAAGCT
>JBBJME010000034.1:0-39396 GCA_037719765.1 Planctomycetaceae bacterium | reverse complement strand
GGGACAGGAAGCCGAATGCCGCGGTGAGCAACTGACCACCGGCATCAGCCATTTTTTCGCGGCGGACGATCAGGCGAGATGCCTCCGCTTCTTTCTCGCGTTTCAGGCTTTCATCCAGATAACCTTCCGGTATCGCTCCGAGCAGAATTTCAAGACGTGCCTTGAGTTGTTCCATTCCGCTCTGCAGATTTACCTCGCTGATCTCTGATTCATAATCCAGCGCAGCCATGGCCAGTTCTTTCTTCTGCCCAATGGTCGTCAGCAATTGTTCTTCAAGCGTGTCTTCCGTCACGAGAATGTACACATTTACCGGTCGCTTCTGCCCCATCCGGTGCGCGCGTGCGATGCGCTGTTCCAGTACGGCGGGATTCCACGGCAGATCGACGTTGATCACGGTGTCTGCGGCCTGCAGATTGAGTCCCGTGCTGCCGGCATTCGTTGACAGGAACACTTTGCAATTCGGGTTATTCTGGAATTCGTTGACAATCTGCTGCCGCTTCTTCTGCGGAACTTTGCCTTCCAGCCGCACAAACGGAACCTTGCGCTTCTTCAGCAGCGGTTCGATCAGATCCAGCATCCTTGTCCATTCGGAAAACAACACAGCCTTGTGATCCCCTTCGACAAAAAGCTGTTCGAAGAGCTCATCCAGAGTCTGCAGCTTTGACGAATATCCAGGTCCCTGCTTATCGACCAGAAATGTGCTGTCCGCTGCCATGCGGCACATCAGCAGCGCCTGCCGCAGTTTGAGCAGATCCATTTCGGTGATATAAGCTTTGCGCGTGATTGATGCCACAATCCTTGCATGCGCACCATGCAGTGCGCGCTGTTCGTCGGTCGGCGGGATGTGAATGATTTCCGTGTTGCGCGGCGGAAGATCTTTCATCACCATGTCCCGCGTACGACGCAGCAACACGGGTCTCAATTGCTTCCGCAGTTCGTCCAGGTTTTTGTAGCCCAGCACATAACCTTTGTCATCGGTGATCCGAAAACGATTGAAGAAGCGAAAGCCAGGCCCCAGATGTCGACCATCGACAAACTGTACCACTGAGTACAACTCGTCCAGTCTGTTTTCAAGGGGAGTTCCCGACAGCACGAGCGCAAACTGCGACTTGAGACTCTTGACAATACGTGTCGTCTGAGCTTCCCAGTTCTTGATCCGCTGACCTTCGTCCAGAATGATCAGATCCCACTTCGCGGCTTCGATGGGCATGATGTCGCGAAGGACCTGTTCGTAATTGCAGATGGTGAAGAAGGCGCCGTCTTTATACTGGGCGGCTCGTTCGTCCGGTTTCCCCATCACGAGTTGCGACGTGCGATCGGAGAACCGCTGAATCTCATTTCGCCACTGTGACTTGAGCGACGTCGGACAGATCACAAGAACTCGCGAAATTCCCGCTTCGCGGGCCAGCAGTTCGGCAACTCCGACGCCCTGAATTGTTTTGCCGAGCCCCATGTCGTCAGCCAGAATCGCGCGACCGGCCCCGACCGCAAAGGCAACGCCGTCCATCTGATACGGCAGCAGTTCGACTTTCAGCAGCGTCGTGCGCAACGCGTGCTTCTTCGGGTTTTCGCGGATTTCATCCACCAGATTCCTGATGCGCTGCCGATACAGTTGCTGTTGGATGAATTCTTCGGCGTCCGGATACACGACGACAGATTCTCCGAGCCCTTCCAGCTTGTCGATACGGCGAACCAGATCATTGATGTCTGAAATATCGACATTCTGAATCGGGCCGATAATCCTGGCCGCAGATTCACTGGGGCGATCCGGCGTGCCGAGCCGCAGGGCCAGGTCGATGCCGTATTTCAGGTAAACACTGGTTTCTTTCTGTTTCGGCTTCTTCTTGAACGCCGCTGGCTCGAAGCGGCGACGGATTTTTTGCAGCGTATGCAGGATATGTTTACAGGTTCCCAGCGTGTTGCTGCGATAGTCCGGGCAGGTGCAGTATGAATCACCAGTTTCGGAACCGCGCAGTGCGACTCGATATGTCTTGCCGCTGAGTTTGCTGGTAACGACGTAATCCTGCCACGGAGTCTTGCCGTCTTTCGCAGCGGCTTCGACAGTAAACTTTTCGTCTTTCGCCCGCTGCTGCCGTTCGCTCAGCGCGCGTTCGATGAGTTGTTGCTCATCAAGCGGTTCAACTGCTTCGCGTTCGACGGGCGGCTTCGCCAGTCCGAGCGACGATTTGGAATCCAGAATGAGCGACAACGCAGCACCCAGATGATCGCACGGAGTATCACAGGAGTCGCAGTTCAGGAGCATCCGTTTGACCTGGTCCTGACGCATCGTGATGGTGACGATGACGTCTTCGTCCGGCAGCGAAAGTCGAAACAGGTCGCCGTCGAGGTACACCTGTTCTTCCAGGTTTTCAACGGCGATTTTTCCGCCCGCATACAGCAGTTTTTTGCCTTCAATCGGTCCGCCGAGCAGTTCACAGGCCTGCGTAAACGTGAGTCGTGAAAGGCGATCTTTCAGCGTCAGATCTTTCGACTTCTTAACCTGCGTCGCCATCGTGTCGCTCCATCTGTGTGCATTTCGGGGAATATTTCATGCCAAACCGAAGCACAACTTTATCTCAGTGAAGTGCTGCTGGCGAGCGAACAGCGAATCTTGTTCTCCGAGGACAAACAGCAATCCGGCGAGCGGTGTGGCGTCAGCCCACCGGTACAACCGCGATTCCTCTACGGCTGTCGTTGCTCGCACCGATTACCATGTACCGGCAAGCTGACGCAGGGCGCTCACTGATTTTTGCCTCAGGAGTGACAGGAAGATTTGGCGCGGAGTCGCATCATGGTTTCCTTAAGCCGCCCTTGATGGTGTCGCCACGTCTTCGAACCAAGCTCGACTTTTGCTGCGTCTGCACCCTGAGCTGGAAATCTGCCTTGAATCCCGCGTTGGCGACACGGGGAACATTCCTGTGCATGCACAACAAGACACCAATTCTGCCATACCAACAGGAAAATGAGTATTGGTTTCGTGGTCATACTCGTAACTGCTTTATGACGCATCGTGCCAAAGTTCGGGCATGAATGTTTCCGCTCGCCGGAACTTCGCTTCGCTCCGGTCCGGCCTACGACGCTCGTGCCTTTGCGAAGAGTTCTTCAACGTTCATCCGGAATCCCTCCAGGACTCCTGACAAGGCATGTTCAGTGCGAACGTATTTGATTACCTCGCGATACTCACCATCACGCAGGTGAAGTACCTGGATCGAGTCATCGCGAGGATCAATCATCCAGTATTCGGCAATACCGGCGGCAGCATAATCGCGACGTTTGTCCGCGAGGTCACGATCCGGATCGTCAGGGCTGATGATCGCCACAACCAGATTTGCCGTCTCCCAGAATTGTTCCTGTCGCCGTTTTAAATTAGCCTGGGAAACAAACAGCACGTCGGGTTCTCGAAAGTGCCGCTCACTGATTCTGACGCGAGTCGGGGCTGACATGACGATTCCAAGACGGGCTTGGTCCACAAATCCATGCATCTGCAGGAACACAAGTCGAGCGATGAACTGATGCAGCAGCGATGGCACCGGCAGAACTTCCACATGTCCGTTTACCAATTCCACCATGCGATTGCCGGGCAGCGAAAAATAGTCTCCATCCCGCCACTCGCCCTGACGCGGAAATAATTCCAGAATCGCAGCGATGGCGTCATCGTTGGTCGCGTTGACAATTGACTTGACAATGACACTTCGAAATGAGAGATGATGAACCACACGGCGAGGTAACAACGTCGTTTACGGGTTCAGTCGCATGCATCGTACTGGAACTCACCGCGACCGTGAAGCATAAAAAACCAACGCCGCAGTGCGTCACTTAGCAATCAGCCACCGAACGCACCAGTTACAGAAATTCAAAGAGGACCGTTCCCCAGTTACCAGCATAAAGTTCGCCGGCTTCGGCCCGGATAGCACGTACCCACGCCTGATAGCGACCCTTGGGGAGCGTGGCTGGAAGCATGAATTCGGTTGTCAACTGCACAGGTTGGTGCACGATTTTGGCTTGCGGATTGGTCCCCAGAAGATTGATCCAGACTTCGTAGTGAGTGGCCCCGCTCAGAGCGTCCCAGTTGAGCTTTCTTGATCCTGCAGTGATGCTCACTGCACGACCGATTGACAGCCTGTGAGCTGCACTCCATGTGCTTCGCGACCCGTCCGGAAACAATGCCCTCACCGCGATCATGTATTGTCCATTTGTCAACGCTGTGGCAATACGATGCGATGTCCCGGAGATCTCACCCCTCGCATACTCGAGTGCCATCGCGCCTTCCCGAGTGACCGCAATTTCATAAGCCGAAGCACCCGCAGCAGTATTCCATGTGATCACTGGTGTTGCATCTGCCGTTGGTATCGCGGGCGAGGTAATCTGAACTGGCGGATGAAAAAGCTCAAAGGCGTATGTCTGCGACCAATTGGAAGACGCTCCCTGGAAATTTGCGAAAACTCTCAGAGTATATTGTCCGAGCCCGAGAGGCGTTGCCGAATTAAAGGTATTGCTGCTCTGTGTTGTCCGCGGTACGACAAGGGCGCCGCGCGAGTTTCGCAATTCCAACGAATAGGTGACGGCAAGAGGTACCGCATCCCACGCGACACCTGTCAACGTATGACGGAGTCCTGTGGGAGGCAGTTTCATCCAAATGACTGTGCCTTGACCCCAGACGGAATGCGGTTGTGTGCCCCTGACCGCTCTTACAAAGATCGAAAACCTGCCACTCGGTAAGTCCTTGTTCACAACGTGACTCGACCCCTTGAGGTTTTTGGCTTCATAGACAACGCTGGATCCTCCTTCGGCCTGGACTATCACGTCGTATCCAGTCGCTCCGTCTACGGCTTTCCAGGCAATCGTCGGCCGGCTTGTCTTCCAGTCTCCAGCCCCGGACACGAGCGGAATTGGCGGATTCAGAACTTGAAATTCGGTCAGATCGGACCAATCCGTTTTCGTGCCGTCTGCCCGGTTTCCCCGAGTCCAGACGGCATACCGGGCAACTGGCAGTGCGTCGATGACACTGAATGACCCCGAAGTCAGCCCTTCACGAAACAAGGCACGTGTCCCGGTATCGCGATTCGTAAGCCACAAATCGAAACTCACCACGTCCGTCGGCGCGACCCAGCGGAAAGTGGGTTTGTTTTCGCTGGACTGAGCGGCGACCGCGTTGAGAGTCGGCTTCGATCCCGCACCAAATTCCTTCAGCATCGACCATACGGAGGGTTGTCCAAGGAAGGGAACGCTGCGGATCCACATGCGGTAGCCGCCCTGAGACAGGCCGGGGTCCATGGAGAACTGAGGCTGACTCACGCGAAATTGATGCAGGACCGTATCTGAATTCCGCACGTCACGAATCTGGATGTCGAACTGCACAGCTCCGTCCACATCGGCCCACTCGGCCTGAAGCTCTGTGGCCGTACTTCGGACCGTGACTGAAGGCGGTGGCTGCAGGTCTTTCACGTTTGAGATTTTGAAGAGCTCAACTCCGGATTCTTCTGTGGCAGCACGAAACGCCACACCTCCATCGAACCGGGTAAACGCAGGGACCTCCGTAAGAACAAGTTGTCCCGCCATCGTGTGTCGCAAGGGCACGGTTCCTTCTGTCGTGCCGTCAGACATCCATAAGGTGTACTGCTGGGCTTCCTGATCCCTGACGTAGAACAGCAGTTTATCACCCACCGCATTAAAGTTGCTGATATCTGCCCTGTGACTTATGACTGACTCGAACGAAGCCACGAGCTCGGTACCACTGTCAGTACCATCGGTTTTCCAAAGTGCCCACGGCTGCAGGCTGGAAGACGTGCTGCCCCAAAAATACATCGTCCGGCCGATGACCACAGCCATGTCAGGAGCCTGCACTTTTCGAGTCACCAATTGGACTGAATTTCCATCAAACTTCCACAACTCGCTTCCGTCGGAGGCCGATCCTGAACTGAAGATATAGTCGTTGCCAAGCAGCCCAAACCCCCTGTCGTTTTCGGCAATCGGGAAAAGATCACCGAGGCGTCGAGTGCCGGCAACGGTCCCGTCGCTGACCAGCGTGCCGCCGAATGTTGGAAACAGTGTTGTCTCATGGCCGGACCAGTTGGCGGTAACGGCAGGCCCGCGCAATTCCACGTTACCCAACCTGATTGTTCCCGACAGTGTCCCGTCCGTTCGCCATAGCTCACGATTATCGTCACGCAGGAAATACAGAAAACCGCCGTCACCGATCGCAACAACGCCGAGCTGCGTCGCGGATTCCACGAGGACTGTCGTCGATCCGTCGTCATGAAGTACGCGCAATTGCTGGCTGAATTCAGGCTCGGTGAACGCTCCATAGACGATGTTTCGCCCATGTACGTCACGAAACAGGGAAAAGGCATGAAACGATTCTGGCTGAATCGCGATCCTTCGGGCTTCCTTCCCAGTCCATTCAAACAAGCCATACTCGGACGATCCGTCGATTGCTTTGAGGAAATAGATCCTGCCCTGGCTAGCATATAGTCCACCTCCCAAACCGAGGGGTTCAATCTGACCGTCGTGAACCCGCCAAAGCGAATTCATCGTGTCACCCTGCAGCACGCTGTCTGAGGCGAAAAACAATTCACCATCATGCTCAGTGAGACTATACGGCGTTGAGTCCTGATTCCCTGTGGAGTTGATTAGCAGGGGAATTGTGTTTCCCGGTGTTCCGTCAGTAATCCAGATACGTCCGACGGGCAGTCCCTCTTTCGGCCCGAACACCAGCAAGTCCGATGGGTTCCTGTAGGACCGGGGAAACGGATTGCCCTGAATCCCATTCGCCGGGCCGGCGTTGATGTCTTTCAGAAGTTGTGTACCCTCCTTCGTGCCATCGCTGAACCACAACTCTGAGCCATGCGCAGAATCCAGCCCGAGCATCAGCATACTGTCGTCACGAGGGAACATCTTTCTGAAGGACGGAGTCGTTGACAGCCCCGCCACTAAATTCCCCCCGGCGATTTTCGAGTTCCGATCATTGTGCCGTCGGACTTCCCGAGTTCGCCGTCCAGAATCACGAAAAACTGGTCGTTGATTTTCATGGAATCGTAGTAGTCGACGTTTCCTCTTGCGGCACCGGTCAGATTCAATGCACATTACTGCCCGGCCCAAACGCCCACAGACTTTGGTAGGTCTGTGGTGTACCGCCCATGAAGATCACTTGTTCGCCGAGAGTTCCCAGGATGTTCAGGCTGTAACCCCAGTCGCCAGGAGTATCTTCGGCGACGATCCGGGTACCAGCGGCTGTTCCGTCGGTCATCCACAGTTCCTTGCCAAGGCGGTCAGTGGTGCCTGTGAAGTACAGCGATTCGCCAACGACCGCCACGCCGTCAATTGTTCGATTCAAGGTTGGGCCGACAGTGGGAGTCAGCAGCCGTGGCTCAACGCCCTCCTGGTCGATGACCCACACCGAACTCAGAGGCTCCTGGACGGAGGAATTCGGGTCCGTATGGGACGCCACGACAAACATCCGGCCCTGAGCAGTCACAGAGATCGGACCGATAGCGCTCTCTCCCGGCAAGGTCAGCAACTCGCGGGTTTCGGCCTGAGTGCCGTCTGTCACATAAACCACAGCCTGCTCGCCGTTATTGCTGACGAAGACGGCACCGTCTCCATAAGGAACAAAGGAAGTCGATTCCCCGGTATGGACAATGTGCGTTCCTTCTTTCGAACCATCCGAAGCCCACAACTCCACTGGTCTCAAGGCATCGAGAGCCCGGACATTAAAGTACAGATAGTTGCCGATTCCCTCCTGAATCCAGATGTCATTTTTCCCTGAATAGGGAGCATCGCCGAAGACTGGAAATGTGCCGACCTGCGTACCATCGGTACGCCAGACCGTTTGGCCGTGGAACATGGTTTGAGTGGTGAAGTAGGTCAGTCCGCCCGCAGTCGCCTGGTCCAGTATCGGCCATGAATTCGGTTGCAGATCGTTCGGTGCCGTATTCAGATCGGCTACCAATTCCACAACGGCGGTAGGCAGCACCCGCATCTCGAGGGATTCGACGGCACCGGACCGATGATTCAAACGGCGATTTCTGGAACGGCGATTCCATTTATGCATGAGCTTCCCGAAAATACTGATTCCCAACGCATCGCTCCTGATCGCAACACTCGGGCAATGTAGTTTGTGCATCGGCATCTGCATCTATCGGGTCCGGTTTGCTGAGAAATGTCGCTTTTTGTCAGAATATCCATGATCAATGGAACGAGACCGGAAAACTGTCTGGTTGGATGAGCGGGCAGTGGGATACCACTGCAGCGGACAATGGCCATTCGCGGTGGCATTTGACATGTGATACATCCATCAGAGAAGATTGCGAAATACCTGATTCCAGTCCCAAAGTGAAGGAAAATACGATGCTGCCTTCCCGAAATGATCGAAACCCGACCGCCAGTCTGGATCGCCGTCAGTTGCTGGCCTATGCCGGGTTTGGAGCAGCGATGATGACCGCCGTTCCGACCTTCGCAGCCCAGCAGACTCCGACGGTCGAACGACGACGATACAACATGAAGAAATCGATTAATCTTTGGGCGTTTCCGTATCCTGCAAAGATGACTCTGCGTCAATGTCTGCAGCTGGCGAAGGATGCCGGCTTTGACGGGATTGAGCTGAACTACGATCTGGACAGCGATTTGTCTCCGAAGTCGGGTACGAAGGAGTTCACGGCGATTCGAAAGATGGCGGAAGAAATCGGCATCGCCATCAGCGGAGTCTGCTCATTCCTGTTCTGGCCATACCCGCTGACCAGCAACGATCCTGCCGAGAGGGCGCGGGGCATGGAGCTGGCGGGTTTAATGACTCAGGCGGCACACGACCTGGGCACAAAGAATCTGCTGGTCGTGCCTGGAGCAGTTCATATGCCGTGGCGCGCCGATCACGATCCGACTCCAAACGACATCTGCGACAAACGCGCGAAGGAAGCCATCGCCAAACTTCTGCCGAATGCTGAGAAGCTGGACGTCTCGCTGAACATCGAGAACATCTTCTTCAACGCCTATCTCATGTCGCCGTTTGAAATGTGTGCCTTCGTTGACCATTTCTCCAGCGAACACGTGAAAGTGCATTTCGACACCGGCAACATTATGGAGTACCAGTTCCCTGAGCACTGGATCCCGATCCTTGGCAAACGCATCCGTAACATCCATCTGAAGGAGTACTCAAAGAAGAGCACCGATCATTCGCTCGAAGCCTTCCGCCCGCTGCTCGACGGCACCACCAACTGGCCCGCCGTCATGCACGCGCTTGAAGACATCGGTTACGAAAACTATCTGACGTTCGAGTATTTTCACCCGTACCTGCATCACCCCGAGGCGTTGATTCACCAAACCGGGGATTCACTGGATCGGCTGCTGGGGATTAAATAGGCGAGCGGCAGGGCGAGCCCCCCAGCACTTTCCGAGAATCACGGAGGGCTCACGCCCTGCCGCTCGCCGGCAAATTGCCATCAGCACTCCGGAGCCGACCAGCACAGGACCGGTTTCTGGCAGCGTTGACTTCGTCCGGACGACAGAGAAATCGTTGAACAGGGCGCCCTCGACGAGATCGGCGGGTTCGCTGCAGATGGAGCCCAGGCGGTGGCGAAGGCGTCCAGCGTTTGCAGAGATTCAGTTTCCGTGGGTTCCATCATCATTGCTTCGTCAACGACGAGGGAAGTAAACTGCTGGTGCATGGAAGCGTAGTCGAGCAGTCGCTTGGCGATGTCCATGGTTGTCACACCCGTTTGTTCCTTAAGCTTGCGGGCACTGGCGACGAATTCATGCATGCAGCGGTCGCCGTGCGGGACTTCGAGGAAATCCTTGACCTGGCTGAGCAGATAGTTGGCGTTAAGCACTGCGTTTTCGGAGGCCTCACGCAGGCCCTTGGCGCCAAGCGTGCGGATGTAGAAGTAACCTCGCAGCAGGATGCCGACGTTGCCGAAAAATGTGCGCACCTGACCAATGGATTTGGCGGGCGTCGAAAGCGAATACCAGTTTTTCGCCGCGTCGAACGTGACAACCGGAGCGGGCAGGAACGGAGCCAGGAAATCGCGAACGGCGATGGGCCCGGCTCCCGGTCCACCGGCTCCGTGTGGTCCCGTGAATGTCTTGTGGACATTGTAATGCATCATGTCGCCGCCGAAGTCTCCGGGGCGAGTCTTGCCAAGATCGCGTTCATGTTCGCGCCGTCGATGTAGACGGGGCCACCGACACCGTGCAGCATGTCGGCGACTTTTGCGATGTCGCGTTCGAAGAGTCCGAGTGTGTTCGGGTTGGTCACCATAAAGACGGCAGTTCGATCGTCAAGTTGTGACTTGAGTTCATTGAGGTCTACGAAACCGTTGCGGGCTCCGGCCAGCTGGACGCATTCAAATCCTGCCAGCGCCGCGCTGGCGGGGTTCGTGCCGTGAGCGCTGGTGGGGAAGAGAACTCGCGTGCGTTTTTCACCGCGGTCTTTGAAGTACGCGGCAGCGGTCAGCAGGGCCGTGAATTCACCCTGCGCCCCTGCCGCCGGATGCAGGGAGATCCCGGGCAGTCCGGAGATTTCGGCGAGCATGCCCTGCATTTCAAACAGAATGCTGAGCAGTCCCTGGATCTGATCTTCCGGTTGATACGGATGACTCGTGGCGGCCTGCGGCAGGCGAGCCAGTCGCTCGTGTCGCTTGGGGTTGTACTTCATTGTGCAACTACCAAGCGGATAAAAGTGCGAATCGACACTCATGTTGAGAGTCGACAGATTCACAAAATGACGCACGACATCGGGCTCGGCGATTTCCGGCAATGGCAGCAGTTCCGTCGCGAGGTGCGCAGCGTCGATGGCTGGGATTGACGTGACTGCTGGAACGTCGCTTTCCGGGAAGACGATTGTGCCTCGTCCGGTCATGGACATTTCGAACAGAAGTTGTGTGGCGGTTTGGTTTCGCATGATCTGAAGTTTTCAGTTTCCAGTTTTCAGTGTTCAGAAACGCACGATATCCTCGGGGAAATGCAATTGTCAGACGACGACTTCGTGCAATGCGCTCGCGAGTGCTTCAATTTCAGCTCGTGTGCGTTTTTCTGTCAACGCGACGAGGAAGCAGTTTTGCCAGCCGTCGATATCGGTCATTTGAAAACGCGCGAGATCCGGGCCAACGTTGATGTCTTTATCAGCAAGTGCGGCAAGAACTTCGGCGGCAGGTCGTGGCGTTTGCAGCAGTAATTCACGGAAGAACGGTTGCTGAAATTTCAGCGACACGCCCGGGATTTTTGTCAGCAAGTCGGCAGCATAGCGGGCCTTCTGGTGACTGAGTGTTGCCATTTGCTTCAGACCACGGGGGCCGACCGTGGCGAGGAAAACGGTTGTCCGCAGCGCCAGCAAACCCTGATTCGTACAGATGTTGCTGGTGGCCTTGTCGCGGCGGATATGTTGTTCGCGCGCCTGCAGATTGAGAGCAAAGCAGTCCTTGCCTTTGCGATCGGTGGTTTTTCCGATCAGTCTGCCAGGCATCTTGCGAACGTATTCATTGCGGCAGGTGAAGATGCCGAGCAGCGGTCCTCCGTACTGCAGTGGCGTCCCCAGCGGTTGGCCTTCGGCGACAGCAATATCAACGCCGTAATCCGCTGGCTTCTTCAGCAGTCCGGGACTGACGGCGTCGAATGCCAGAATCGAAAGAGCACCCGCTGCATGAGCGATCGCAGTCAGGGCCGCGACATCTTCCAGACAGCCAAAGAAGTTGGGATGCTGAATGACAATGGCGGTTGTGTCTGCGTCAATTGCAGCTCGGCAGGCATTCGGATCGATCACGCCGTTCGTATGCGGAAGTTCGACCAGTTGCGTACCAAGGCGCGCGAAGTATGTCACCAGAACTTGCCGGTATTCCGGATGCAGAGTGCCCGCGAAAACAACTTTCTGATGTCGTCCATTGATACGCATGGCCATGAACACGGCTTCACTGACGGCCGTCCCGCCGTCGTAGAGACTGGCGTTTGAAACGTCCATGCCGGTGAGCTGCGAGATCAGCGTCTGATATTCGTAGAATGCCTGCAGTGTACCCTGACTGGCTTCGGCCTGATAGGGCGTATACGCGGTATAGAATTCTCCGCGCGACGTGATTTCATCCACAACAGCCGGGATGAAATGGTCGTAAACTCCGCCACCCAGAAAGCAGGTTTTCAACGACGTCCCGCCCTGCCCCAGGCGTTGTTCCATTTCCTGCTGCAGCGCCAGTTCGGAGGCTGCGGGCGGGAGTTTCAGTTCTCGCTTGAGCTGCAGCTCGGGTGGAATCTGAGTGAACAGGTCGTCAACGTGTTGAATCCCGATCGCATCCAGCATGTGCCGTCGCTGTTCGGGCGTGTCGAAGAGATAAGGCATGAGATGTGTTGACTTAAAGTGGGATAAGCTTCCGGCTTGTCGGAGTGTGTCAAAGGTCATCGAGTTTTCATTACGCAATGGCAAGCTGGAAGCTTACCCCACGTAGAAATGCTGACGACATCAACACCCTTCTAGTGCGCCGCACTATCGCAGTGCTTCTGGTATTCGACATAGCTGAGCAGGTTATTGACCTGCGTCGGGTCAGCCATGCGGAACTTCAGAATCCAGGCTTTGTCATAGGGGCTGTCATTGAGCAGCGTCAGATTGTCCGGAAGAGCTTCATTGATGGCAATCACTTCGCCCTGGATCGGGGCATAGACATCACTGACAGCTTTGACGCTCTCGATCTCTCCGATTGATGCCCCTGGCGAAAACTTCTTTCCGACCGCGGGCAGCGACAAATAGACGATGTCGGTGAGTAATTTGACAGCGAAGTCGGAAATGCCGACCGTCGCAATGTCTCCATCAACAGCGACCCATTCGTGAGTCTTCGCG
This sequence comes from Planctomycetaceae bacterium, assembly GCA_037719765.1. Classification (GTDB taxonomy): domain Bacteria; phylum Planctomycetota; class Planctomycetia; order Planctomycetales; family Planctomycetaceae; genus SXXK01. The sequence continues at coordinate 26,585 of JBBJME010000034.1, read as the reverse complement.
AAACGCAGGCCGTCGGGTTTCATGTGGTGAAGCTTTCAATCTGTGCAAAGGCCATCGAGACGTGAACTACTTCGGCGAGTCACCCGGTGGAACGCGTTTTTCATTTTCGCAGAATTGACTGCCAACTTCTCGCTCCAGGTCTGCAATTTTCTGTAAACGTCGCGCGTGGCGACCCTCTTCGAACGGTGTCTTGAGCCAGATTCGGATCACCTGATCCGCAAGTTGATCGCTCAGCTGATCGGCAGACAGGCAAATGACGTTCGCGTCATTATGCATGCGGCTGTACTCAGCCGTGACGCTGTCATGACATGGTGCAGCACGCACGCCGGCGAACTTATTCGCGGCAATACACATGCCGATCCCAGTGCCGCAGATCAGGATGCCGCGCTGCATGTGCCCGTTCGATACTTCGCGGGCAACCTGAGCGGCGAAATCCGGATAGTCCACACTCTGCGATTCGAATGGACCAAAGTCCTGGACGTCACAATCCAGGCTCTGCAGGAGCTGGGTGAGACGCGTCTTCAACTGAACGCCGCGGTGATCACTAGCGATGCCGATTTTCATAAGAGTTTACGCATCTTTCCTGAACAGTTCATCAATCCAAAGTTGTAGGTTGTCACGAATCTGCTGCGCACAACAGCGGTAATCGTCCAGAGTTCCACCGATGGGGTCCGCAATATCGGATTCTGATCGGTGAAGCAGTCGAAATCGGTCTGACAGGTCCGGGCGTGCTTCGATCAGAGCACGTCGATGGCGATCTGTCATCGTGAGCACAAGTGTCGATTCTTCGAGCATCGGAGCCGTCACCTGCTGACTCAAGTGCTGCGAGAGGTCCAAATTGCTCTCCCGCATGATTTGTACCGCTTCTCGCGTCGCAGGGTCACTTTCACCCGCTGCAATTCCCGCAGAAAAGACATCGATCCCACGTTCGCGCAATTCCCAATCCCGGCAGTCAAGCTTTTCAGTCACAAGTTTTCGGAACAGTGTCTCAGCCATCGGGCTGCGACATGTGTTCCCTGTGCAGACAAACAAAACACGCAGAACAGCGTCTGTCGCTTGACCGCTGTTGGTCACGTTATCTGTCCTTTGTAAAGAGAATGGAAGATTTGAGAAAAAAAGAGCAAGACAAGTCCGCGGGAGAATCGAATAGACAGTGCGACACTTTCCCCTGTTTTTGGCTCAAATGATGGCGGAAAAATGCGCCAATCTCAAGGTGATGGGTCGAATAACTCCGGGAAATCGTCGTAACAGATTCCGTGGTGCCAGCATTTTCAATCGACGTTCGGCACGCTACGATGAAGATCATCTCGCTGGATATCGCCGTGAAAATAGGGGAAACGAGCACTGACTGCTTGAAATTCCGGCACGGCACCCTGGTTTGAAGTCCAAAGAAAGCTGACGAACGTGAAAGACAGAGTTCGAAGCCTGCATTTGAAAGCTCGCCAACAACTGAGAAGACTCGGGGAATTTCGGGGCATCCGTCGGCAGTCGTTCGGCACTTACCAGAAGTCCGTGCGGCTGCTGTATGACGGTCGCCGGGGGTCTGTATTGAAATTCAGCAGCATCATCTCGCTGCACGAGCCGCTGATGGGCAAGCTGTTCCATTCCGGTCGCTTTGATGCTCGACGATTTGATCGTATTCTGGACGTGGGTTCCGGTGCCGGGCAGATCATGCGTCATTTTCTCGCGACCAGTCGGCCAGATACCGAAGTCGTCGGTTTTGACCTGTCATGGGAAATGCTCAAGAGAGCCCGGGAAAGACTGCAGTCTGACCGCCCGGTCTTTGTCGCAGCCGACATGCGGGCTCTGCCCTTTCGAGATAATTCATTCGACTGCGTCACTTGTGGCTACGTGCTTGAGTATCTGCCGGACCCTGCTGACGGCCTGCGAGAATTCGCACGAGTGCTTCGTCCAGGGGGAATCATCCTGTTGCTGGCGACGGAAGATTCATTTTCCGGCCTGATGACAAGTCATACATGGAAGTGCCGCACATTCAACCGCGAAGAATTGAAAACCGCCGCAGTATCCGTCGGATTGAAATGGGGCGTCGTTCACTGGTTCACTCGTATTCACGAAGTGCTGAAACTGGGTGGCATCCTCGTGGAGCTGGAAAAACCAGAGTAGGTCCTCCCTGCCGGGCTCATCCTTACCCGGAAAAAGTTACAAGTTTTAGCACAATTTACAAAGCTGGTGATCGAGGATCAGCGGATTTGCCGGGATTTTTCGGGTGATTCTGATTGGCGTCCGTATTGCGGTATGTCCCGGAGTTGCCACTCAGAGACGGGGGGCAGGAGAGCCACGACGGAGTTGCGAAGGAGTCTGATCTGGAGACCGTCTGATGACATCACTCATCGAGCTGGAGCCTGCGGTGTGGAGTGAAAAGCAATTCGGTGCCTGTGACCTTGGCGATGTGCGGCGGACGCAGCGGCTTGTCCGTTATGCGCAGCAAATGGCAGAGAAGCCGGACGCTTCGACACCGCATCAGACCGAAGACTGGGCCGGTTGCAAAGCCGTATATCGACTGTTCGAACGGCCGGAAGTTACGTTTGAAGCCGTCACCGCAACGCATTATCAGCACACGCGAACTCTGCCGCCGGGACGATATCTGGTCATCAGCGACACGACCGAAATCGACTATGGATACAAGAGCGAACGCAAGGGGCTTGGACCGCTCACGGCCAAGCACCGCCGGGGATTCTTTCTGCATTCGGCACTCGTCGTCGATGCGGAAAGTTATCAGGTGATGGGACTCGGCATGCAGGAACTCTGGGCACGAGCGGGGGGAAAACGGAGCCGTGTACATCGTGTCAACTGTCGCAAACGTCCGACAGAATCGGAAGTCTGGGGCCGCGTCATAGACAAGGTGAATGGAGTCGGCTCGGGCATTCATTTCATTCACGTGTGTGATCGCGGAGCTGACAACTTCGACGTATTCGCTCATCTGTATTTGAAAGGTGATAGTTGGGTCATCCGCGCGGCTCAAATGAAACGCAAGCTTCGCACTGCCGAGGGGACAGTGCTGAAACTGGATGAGATCCTTGCTGCGGCGACGTTGAAAGGCAGCTATCAGATCTGGGTCTCCGCGAACAAAAATCAGAAAGCTCGCTGGGCTCACGTAGAAGTGCGCAGTACGTCGGTGACGATGCTGCGTCCACGCGAAGGCGCTACGGCGTTCGTGATGGATAATGAGGTTCGCGAGGTCCCCACAAACATTGTGGAAGTTCTGGAAGTGAAAGCTCCGAAGGGTTCCGCGGCGATTCGCTGGGTGCTGTACACACACGAGTCAGTTGCATCATTTGCGCATTGCATCCGCGTGGTTGAACACTACGAGCAACGTCCGGTGGTGGAGGAATATCACAAGTGCCTGAAAACCGGTTTGCAGGTTGAAGGCCGTCAATACGAAACCGCTGATCGACTGGAGCCCGTGATTGGTGTGATCTGCGTACAGGCCGTGCGTCTGTTACAGCTTCGCGATGTGGCACGCCAGGCTCCGGAGACTCCGGCAAAAAAACTGGTGCCGCTGGAATGGGTGGAAGTTCTTGGCAAGATCACACGTCGGCCTCGAGCGATCAACACGGTGCGAGAATTCATGAGGGCTCTCGCTGGCCTCGGTGGCTTCCTCGGTCGAAAGTCCGACGGCGAACCCGGCTGGCAAACCATCTGGCGCGGACTCGAAACCCTCATCCTCGCGCTTCGAGGTTACCATGCCGCGTTGAAAAAATGTGGGTAAGGATGAGCCTGCCGGGGAGGACTTTCGAGCGAAGCTCGAACCGCCTTACCGCGCACGTCCGCTCCACATCGCCGCGTCGCTGTTCAATCCACCTGTTCTGGTCGATGGTCGCAACAAGTTGCGAAGTCCTTTCCGGCAGAAAGGACCTACAGAAAACAGTCCTTTCCCGCAGAAAGGACATACTTAAAATCATCTTCGGCGAGTCCTTACTTCCGCCGCCGAATCCAGCGAATGGGCAGCGTGATGGCGAGCACAATCGCGATGACAATTCCGGTCACCCCGACGCCGCGCAGGATCCTTGAGCCTTCCATGCCTCGTTCAGCCAGAATCAGCACGGAAGAACCAATGAGCAGTCCTGTGATCACAAGACCGACCGCGATTGTGCCGCTGGCATGTTCCAGCGTATCGTCATTCAGTCGATCAATCCCATGATGTCGCAGGTTGACACTGAATTCACGTCGTCGCAGCTGATCGAGAACATCGCGGACTTCATCCGGCAGATCCTCCATCAGCGACAAATAGCGCTGAGCACTTTTCAACAGTCTGTCGCGAGCGGCGGTAAAGCCGTATCGGTCGCGAATGAGTTTCTCCAGCTGCGGTCGCCCATGGGCCACCAGATCAAAAGTCGGATCGATCTCTCTGGCCGCCCCCTGAATCGTCGAGCCTTGATCAGAAACACGAGATCAGCCGGGCATCGAATCCGATACCGGCGCATGAGTGCAAAGAACTCATTCAGCAATCCGGCCATATCGAGCGATTCGATGGTTCCGCGTTCGAATCTCGCGATGAAACTCCATGCGTCGCGGCGAAACGCGCGATCAAATTTCAATGCCTTGTCGGCATCGCAGAGTGACATCGTCGCTTCAAGAACCCTGTCCAGATCCGAGTTGATCACCGACATCACCAGAGTCGCCAGCGACTGCATTGTCTGCCGATCGATCCGCCCGGTCATGCCGCAATCGATAAAACAGATCCCGCCATCGGCAGTGGCGATGATATTTCCGGGATGCGGATCCGCATGGAAAAATCCGTGCTCAAGGCATTGCCGAAACACGGCCTCGGAGCCCTTTTCAACAATCATTCGCCGTTGTTCGGGAGACATTGCCGAGAAATCGGTTTCAGACAGCAGCGTGCCCTGCACATGTTCCAGCGTAAGGACTCGACGAGTTGTCGAAGGCCAGTAGACGATCGGGAAATGGATCTTTGGGTCGTCCGCAAAATTCTTGCGAAATCGGTCAGTCGATCGACCCTCGTAAAGCAAATCCACTTCGCGCGACAATTCCTGCTGAAACTCGCGCACGGTTTCTTTCGGACTATACCCCATCTCGCTGATGCGGTTTTCTGTCAGCCGAGCCAGCTCAGTGAGAATATCGATATCCGACTCGATAACTTCCTCAATCCCTGGTCGCACAATTTTCAGAACAACATTGGTACCATCTTTCAGCACAGCGCGATGAACCTGCGCGATTGAGGCTGCGGCAAGCGGCACCTCGTCGATGGATTGAAAATGCTCGTCGAGTTTGTCGCCAAATTCCTCTTCAAGACGCTTGCGGATTTCGGCGTAAGGCACGGTCGGACAATTTGAACGCAGACTTCGCAATTCGTCGGCAAGTTCCGTTGGCACCAGGTCCGGACGCGTGCTGAGGACCTGGCCCAGTTTGATAAACGTGCCGCCCAGTTCCTCAAGCGCCTCCCGGACACGCACGGCAAACGGTTTGGCCGGTGTGGCCGCTTCGGGTTTTGAACGCAGCAGGATTTCCTGGCCGCGCTCGATCATGCGTTCGATTCCGGTATCTGACAGAAACTGCCTGAATCCGTGCTTCGCCAGGACCGTGATGACTTCGGCTGCACGCTTCGTATTTCGGATGCCGCGTCGAATCCCGATTGGATCACTCACGACTTCGTTTCCGCAGAATCATTCGCGGCGGTCTGCTCTTCGGTCTTCATTCGACGGGCGGGGTCGAGCAGTTCCGCCGCGCCAGCCAACGCCCCGCTCACAGCGCTGAGTAGCGCACCGGCCGTGAGCTGACTGCCACGAAGTGCCGTGCTGGCGGCTTCTCCGGCAGTTTGAATCCGATGCTTCGCCAGCGCCTCAAGTGATGATGAGACGACCGCCTTCGCCGCCGCCATCGTGCGCTCGGCATGTGTCTTGAGTTCCTTAACGGTTGAACCGGTTTCTGTACTGACGCGGTCAGCAAAGTACTTGACCGTATCGACAAGAATTTCCCGAATTCCGTTCAGGTCTTTTTTGGCCCGTTCGACATCTTCTTTTGCGAATCGCTGGCCGCGGTCGGTTGCTTCCTGGACGGCGTATTGTGTGGTTTGTGCTACGGATTTGAGTCCCGTGCCGATCCCGTCGATCACATTCCGCACCACGCTGTCAGCTTTCTCGGGGGCGGAACGATTGGCAATGTCTGAAGCGGTTTCAACGATTCCGTGAATGGCTTCACGAGCCGTCGCTGTCGCTCCATGCTTCCCTCGAAACAGGTCAACGACGATCTGCCGCACGCGTTCCGCCACATCGTTGCCGGATTCCACAGCTTCACGGACAGCTTCAGAAACAGGCTGAGCTGCTTCGGCGTTATCTGATTTCGGTGCTTCCTGAGTTTCGTTCGTCATGGAAATGAGCTTTCGAGTGTGTTGGAGTACAGGCTTTAGCGTGCCGCGATTGGTGGTCTTCCGCAGGATGGACATTCATGTTCGCCACATGGCCATGAAACGAAATCGAAGCCAGGATGATTGTGCCGCGAACGGTTATTCGTCAATGGCGAAGTGATCTGGCCAAATCTCGGACATGAATGTCCAAGCTACAGAAACAGCGGGGATTCTACCGCCGAAGTTCGCTGGAGGCAAATTGCGATGTCATTTCAATTCGGCAACGCAAAGTTCAGGTGCATTTCCGAGTGTCGGAGATGGTGATTGCAATCGTTCCGCCAGCCGTGCAGCCTGATTTCAAACAACCATTCATCATGGTTCGGAGACCGAACCGGGACTGCTATACTCTTCTTTCCAGGCCGGTCAGATTCTGAAGAACTTGAGTTTCTGATTGGTGATTGTTGCACCCTTAGCTCAGTGGTGATTGAGATGTCGCAGGTTTCGCATTGGAAAGATCGTCTTGCCGTCATTGAAGACACCATGCGTTCGATCAGCCAGCAATCCGATCCGCAGGAACTTGTTCGAACTTACGGTGAACGCATCCAGCGGTTGATGCCGATTGATCACAGACTTTCGCTGAGTCGACGAGACCTGAATCATCCGGAATTTCGAATTACGCGGAGCACAACGTGGAAACAGAGCGTGAATCCGTGGTCGGAAAAGGACAAGCTTCCGCTGTTGCGCGGCGGCATCCTCGCGGATTGATGATGTCCTTTCAAACTGCGGACTCGACTCCGCTGAGCTCATGCGGAATCTGTTGACCGCTGTCGATGAATTCGCCAACGGCGTCCCACCCCACGACGACCGCACGGTGATTATCCTGCGCGCGACGTGAAGGCTTCTCAGTCATGGACATGCAGGCGACAATCGTGCTTTGAAAGTCAGCTGGTACGACGTCAATGCCTGATTTTTGGGTAGGCCGGACCAAGCGCAGCGCAGTTCCGGCAATTTCCAGACAGGTAACCATCAAAAAAGTGAATACAAAACAATTGCCAGTATTGCGGCTGGAATTGCAAGTGCCGGTGCCAGCAGCAACAACCCAAGTCCACGTTTTTGAGTTCTCAGTCGGTCAGATACTCGACAGGGATTTTCATCAGTGTCAGACTCCGCATCCTGTTCCACTTGGGCACCACATTCGGAGCAGGTCTTGCCGGAGTCATTGATCGCACCGCCACATTGGTAGCAAAACGAACCAGCCGCCTGTGGCTCAAGAGTCTCAATCGATGCGATAAAGTCTCGGGCCGCGTCCAACTTGGATTTGTCAACAAATACCTGCGGACGATGTAGGCCCGGAAGCAATCCAATTGCAGTCATACCGACAAATGATTGATCTTCCACCACTGCAGCGGGAATACCGTTTTCGTTCAATTGGGCCGCGATCAAATGCGCTTCGTGATTAGATGCGGAAGTGCATAAGACAACAGGATTATTTATGGGAGATCTGTTATGACGTTCATGCATGTTCGGGTTATCCTTACTTGATTGAGCTGTACCTCAAAACTCTGCATGTCCCGGGGTTCTGGGGAACGGAATCACGTCGCGGATGTTGGTCATGCCGGTGATGAGCAGGACCGCGCGTTCAAGGCCGAGGCCGAAGCCCGAGTGGGGGACGGTGCCGTATTTTCGCAGGTCGGTGTACCACCAGTAATCGTCCGGGTTCAAATGACATTCGTGCAGACGATGGATGAGTACGTCCAGGCGTTCTTCACGCTGGCTGCCGCCGATGATTTCGCCGACGCCGGGGACGAGCACATCCATGGCTCGGACGGTTTTTTCGTCGTCGTTGCAGCGCATGTAGAACGGTTTCAGCGTGCGCGGATAGTTGAACAGAATCACGGGCTGACCGAAATGTTCTTCGGTGAGGAATCGCTCGTGTTCCGTCTGCAGATCGCTGCCCCATTCAACCGCGTAATCGAACTTCCGGCCGCATTTCAGGATGATGTCAATGGCTTCTGTGTAAGGCAGGCGGATGAATTCCTTGCTGCGGATGTTCTCGAGTTTCGCCAGTACAGTCTTGTCGATGCGTTCATTGAAAAACTCCATGTCCTCCGGACATTTCTCCATGACATCATTGATCATCGTTTTGATGAACGCTTCGGCCAGATCCATATTGTCCGGCAGTTCGTAAAACGGCATCTCCGGTTCGACCATCCAGAATTCCGCCAGATGCCGTGTCGTGTTGCTGTTTTCGGCTCGGAACGTGGGGCCGAATGTGTAGCAGTCGCCGATCGCCGTCGCGTAAGTCTCTGCTTCCAGTTGTCCACTGACGGTGAGTGACGCGGGTTTGCAAAAGAAGTCCTGTTTCCAGTCGATGGTCTCAATCTGTTTTTTCGCGAGCATCGCCAGATCCAGCGTCGTCACCTGAAACATTTCGCCTGCACCTTCGCAGTCGCTGGTCGTGATAATCGGCGTGTTGAGGTACAGAAATCCGCGAGTCTGGAAGAAGTTGTGAATCGACCAACTGATGCAATTGCGAACTCGTGCCACCGCGCTGAACGTGTTTGTACGAGGGCGCAGGTGAGCAATCTCACGCAGGAACTCCATGCTGTGTCCCTTCTTCTGCAGCGGGTAAGTCGTCGCATCGGCGACACCCAGCACCGTCAGTGAAGACGCATGGAGTTCAATTCGCTGCCCCTTGCCGGGCGATTCTTTTAGTGTGCCTTCGATCGCGACGCTGGCTCCGGTCGTGACGTCCCTGATCGACGTTTCGTATCCCGGTACAGTGTTTTCCACGACGATTTGCAGATTCTTAATGCAGCTGCCGTCGTTGAGTTCAATGAACGAGAACCCGTTTTTGGAGTCGCGGCGTGTCCTCACCCAGCCTTTGGTGATGAGTGTGGTTCCCGGTTGTCCGTCGCGAAGGATGCTGGCGATACGTATGAGTGGCATGGTGGAAGTTTGGATTTGAGATTTGAGATTTAAGATTTAAGATTGGGGGAAGCGTTGCAGCATTCTTATGTAGGATGGACATTCATGTCCGTCGGATTGTCGAAAAACTCTGTCGAAGCGAAGGCACCTGTCACTCAGGAATCTTACGACTGTGGGACGCTCTCTGGTGAAGACTCGGACAAGAATGTCCAAGCTACTGAAATCGCACCTTTGGATGACAGTCCATTCTTGAACAGTCCTATCGTTTTTTGGTGACGGATGTGATCGTTCCGCTGAGTTGCAGTTTGATGTTGCCGGTACACTTCGCGGCGGCGGGAACGTTGACTCGCAGATAGAGCTGTCCACTCTTCTTCGGTGTATGTTCCAGACCGCCGTTGACGACAAATGGATCGCCGGGCTCACCATCTGTGACGACAACTCCAATCAGTGCTCCAAACGGGCCGGCCGCAACATGATCCAGAGCCGGATCTTTTGTCGGCAGTCCGGTGAGCGGAATGGTTGTCGAGTAGATCATTTTGTATTCGCCAGTTGCGGCGATTCGAAATGCTTTGCCTTCGGTGACTTCACAGATCGGAGTATTGCCCCAACCTTTTGAAACGTCTAACTCAAGCTTCGCCTCATTTTCCTGCATGAGTTCTTCACCGATCCGCTCCATCTCCTGTTTGAGGCCTTCCATCTTCGGATTGATATGTTCGACTCGTTTCAGCACGGTCAGCGCTTCTTCTTTCTCACCCTTCTTCAGGTATTCTTTGGCGACTTCCATGTATTCTTTCAGCAGCCCCTCTTCGGCCTTGGTCATGCGGATCTCCAGCTGCTGGCTGTTGGGTCCGTCTTTTTCCTTTTCCTTGTCCTTGCTCCGGCTGCCTTGAGCGAAGACAGCGGGTGATGTCAGCAGGACCACGATGGTTACGCCCGCCGTGGTCAGCATCATGGTCAATCGTTGCCGCGTCGGAATGGAGGCCTGTGGTATTTTGAGTGTTGTCGTCATTGAGTTCTCCGATTGAGTTGTCGTACAGACATTTGCCTGCAGGATGTTGAACGATATGTGATCAAGTCTCGCAGGAACATAGTCAAACGAACGAATTTTTGCCGCATTCGATTGAGACGAGTCCTGTTCGCTGGTCAAATCACTCGTTTGAAGCCAGCATACGCCATATCATTCTCGGAGACGGTCGTCTGTCGAGTGTGATGAATCCTGCTGCCCTGCCTGACTGCCCCCCTGTTTGACTCCGATTTCCACTGGAGGATCTGCCGCGTGATCTCTATTCGTCCGTTGCTCTGCCTGCCGTTCATTCTGCTGCCGAGTTTCGCTTTTGGTTTTCAGCCAGCGAAACCGATTGCCTCGACACCGGTTGTTACCTCTGAAACTCCCGGCCACGCCGTGAAGATCGAAGCCGACATCAAAGGGGCGAAGAACCTTTATCTTGTAGTCACCGACGGCGACAACGGATACGGCAGTGACTGGGCCGACTGGGCTGAGCCGAAACTTGTCGGCAGCAAGGGCGAACTCAAGCTGACGGACCTCAAATGGAAATCTGCGGCCTCAGATTGGGGCAAAGTCGGAATGAACGTCAACGTTGACGGCGGTGCCATGCGGATCAATGGCAAGGCCGTTGAATTTGGCATCGGGACGCATGCGAATTCTGTGATCCATTTTGAGCTGCCCGAGGGCTATGAAAAGTTTGTCGCTCGAGCTGGGCTGGACAATGGCGGCACCGATCAGGGAATGGGCACAAGCGTGCAATTCTTCGTTTATACCCAAGCACCGCCTGCTGCCCCCGGATCTCCCACAAACGATCGGACGCCAGAGGGTGCGGTTGCTGGTCTGGATGTTGCCGACGGTGTGGAATTGAAGCTGTTCGCGGCCGAACCGATGCTGCTCAGCCCGTCGAATATCGACATCGACCATCTCGGACGCATCTGGGTTTGCGAAGTCGTCAACTATCGTCGCTTTGCCAACGGCAGCAATCCTGAACGCATCGAAGGCGACCGCATTCTGATTCTGGAAGACACCAACGGCGACGGGATGGCCGACAAGGAAACGGTCTTCTATCAGGGCCGCGATATCGATTCGGCTCACGGCGTTTGCGTGCTTGGCAATCGAGTCATCGTGTCCGCAGGCGACAGTGTTTTCAGCTTTTACGATGACAACGGTGACTCGAAAGCGGATCGCAAGGAAGTGCTGTTCACCGGCATCAAGGGAACTCAGCACGACCATGGCATCCACAGCTTCCAGTTCGGCCCGGATGGTCGGTTGTACTTCAACTTCGGCAATGCCGGAGAAGAATTGCACAATCCTGATGGTTCGATCGTCGTGGACATCGCGGGCAACGAAGTCCGAGCTGCCCGCAAACCGTATCAGGAAGGCATGGCATTCCGCTGTGAACTGGATGGTTCAAAGGTCGATACGCTTGGCTGGAACTTTCGAAATAATTGGGAACTGTGCGTCGATAGCTTCGGTACTGTTTGGCAGTCCGACAACGACGATGACGGCAACAAAGGCGTGCGTATCAACTACGTGATGGAATACGGCAACTACGGCTACAAGGACGAAATCACAGGAGCCGGCTGGCAGACGGCTCGCACGAATATGGAAGAAGAGATCCCACGCCGTCACTGGCATCTGAATGATCCCGGCGTTGTACCGAACCTGCTGCAGACCGGAGCCGGTTCACCGACCGGCATTTTGATCTACGAGGGCGATAAGCTGCCCGAGCGATTCGCCAACCAACTGATTCACTGCGATGCTGGCCCGAACGTGGTACGCAGCTATGCCGTGACCGACGATGGCGCCGGCTACAAGGCTGAGATCAACGACATCCTCAATGGGACTCGCGATCAATGGTTCCGTCCGTCGGACGTCTGCGTGGCACCGGATGGATCTTTGATCGTGGCCGACTGGTATGATCCAGGGGTGGGCGGTCATCGTCAGGGCGATGTGGATCGAGGCCGTTTGTTCCGCGTGTCGTTGCCCGGGCAGAAGTACTCGGTGCCGAAACATGACTTTTCAACAGTCGAAGGATCCGCTGCAGCTCTGAAGAGTCCTAATAATGCGACGCGCTATCTAGCGTTTACGAAGCTAAAAGAATCCGGCACGGCGGCTGAAGCCGTGCTGGCAAAGATCTTCGCATCCGACCCCAACCCCCGCTTCCGGGCTCGTGCGTTGTGGCTGCTCGGGCAAATCGACGGGAAGACTCAAAAGTACGTCGATGCGGCGATCGCAGACAAGGACAAAGACATTCGGATTGCAGGTCTGCGATTAGCTCGGCGGATGGGAGTGGATGTGATCCCGGTTGTGGAGAAGCTTGTGAAGGACCGTTCGCCCCAGGTTCGACGTGAATGTGCGATTGCACTTCGGCATGCTGATCCGGACCGGAAGGCACAGCTTTGGGTAAGCCTCGCGTCCGATTTCAATCTGAAGGATCGATGGTCGCTGGAAGCACTGGGGATTGCCGCTGATGTGCCCCAAACCGCCGGTTGGGATGCAGGGAGTAAACTTCTGAAAGGAACAGTGTCATTTAACATCCCGGTATCCGGACCGGCGACGCAAGCGACTGAAATGTTGGAACGTACGAAGTTGCTCGCTTGGAGAAGTCGAGGAAACACTGCAGCGGAAGACATAGTTCGCGAAATTCTCGGACGCACGCGATCACGAGATCTACCGCCGATCATCTTTAAGGGCACCGAGCCAGAAGTGCTCGCGCTGTTTCGGGCACTCGACTTCCAGCCGGCCGAAACGGTGGCTGAAGCTGTTGCATCGCTGTTGACGCCAGAAAAGTTGGCCGAAACCGCAGAAGAATTTGCACCGATCGTTGTGTCGGAGTCTCTGGCAAGACTTGGCGTTGATTACGTCAGATCCAATCCGACACCTCGGATGCGTTGAAAGGATTCTGGGAAAACTGCAAGGCAAGTCTGAGTTCGTTCAGCTGGTCCGGAGAATTCAAATTGAGTCCAGTTATGGAGATTTGCTAAAACTGGCACAGTCGAAGCCGTCGGAGCAGGTTGGTGTCGAAGCGATCGCGGCCCTGCTGGAACTCAAGCAGTGGGACCTGCTCGGCAAGGCGCTCAATGGTGAAGACACGGCCGCTGCGGTCGCCACTGCCGAAGCCATGGGCAACTCAGCCAGCGGCGCCATCAACGGTCCGCTGCTGGCGGTTGTGAAGAATGCAGAGGTTAACATTGACGTTCGCCGAGCCGGCGTGAAGGCGGCTTCGAAGGTCAATAATGGGGCGCTGGAACTTGTGAAGCTGGTGGATGAGAAGACACTCGATCCGGAACTGGAGCAGTCTGTTGCAGCGGCGCTGCACAGTGCACCATCGCGGGAAGCCCGTGCGGCCGCTCAGCGGTCGTTCCCGCTGCCTCCGTCAAAGGACAATATGCCGACTTTGCCCATCAGCGAACTTACGAAGCTGGCGGGAAATTTGCCCAACGGACGGATGGTGTTTTTCTCAACCGGTACCTGTCACAAGTGTCACGTAGTTGATGGCATGGGCCGCGAGATCGGACCGAACCTGACGGAAATCGGCAGCAAACTCAGCCGCGAAGCGATGTTCGAATCCGTGCTCTATCCCAGTGCCGGCATCAGCCACAACTTTGAGCTGTGGACGGTCGTAATGGCCTCCGGTACAACCGTCAACGGCATGTTGACCAGCAACACCGACGAAGAAATCAGCATCAAAGGCGACGACGCTCTGGTGCGAACTTTCAAGAAATCGGACGTCGAAGAACTGGTCAAGCAAAAGATCAGCATGATGCCCGCTGACCTGCAGAAGACCATGACCACTCAGGAACTCGCGGACGTCGTGGAGTACATGCAGTCGCTGAAGAAGAAATAGCGAAGCGATTGGGAGAGAGATCGCCTTAAGCAAGAGGCGTTCTCTCGGCATATGGCACTGGTGTGAATCTCAGTCGGCGGAGCGACTGAGCTACGTAGGCGACGTCGCTCCGCGACTCGCATTCTTTTCACGCCCCTTCAAAACGGGCACCACACCGTCGCTACCGGCCGCCGTAGTCGATTAACCGCGCCAGTTCAGACCGCATTTCGGAACGATGCACGATGCGATCAACGAAGCCGTGCTTCAGCAAAAACTCGCTGGTCTGGAATCCGTCCGGCAGATCGATCTTGCACGTCGCCTGCACAACGCGCGGGCCGGCGAAACCGACCAGAGCACGAGGTTCGGCAATGATTATGTCACCCAGGGATGCAAAGCTTGCAGCAACTCCACCCATCGTCGGATCGGTCATCACGGAAATGAACAGCCCGTTGGCCCGACGAAAACGTGCCAGCGCGGCAGAAACTTTGCCCATCTGCATCAATGAGACAATACCTTCGTGCATTCTTGCCCCGCCGCCTGAACCGCTGATGATGATCAGCGGCAGCGACAGTTCCGTGGCTTTCTCAACAGCTCTGGTCAGTTTTTCACCGACAACAGAACCCATGCTTCCCATGATGAACGCAGAATCGGTCATGGCGAACACCAGCGGACGTCCACGCATGTAACCGCGTCCCACGGTGCAGGCATCCTTCATGCCCGTCTTCTTCTGTTCGTCCAGGATGCGTTCTTTGTAGCTCTTGCGATCCGTGAATTCCAATGGGTCGCCGGATGTCATTTCGGCGTACCATTCTTCGAAACTGTCCGGGTCCAGCAACTGACGAATCCGCATCGCAGTCGGAACGTAAAAGTGGTGTTCACATTCCGGACAGATATTCAGATTCTGTTCAACCTGCTTGCGGAAGACAGTCGCACTGCAACCGTCGCAACGCAGCCACAGACCCTCAGGGACTCCGCGTTTTGGTTGCTTCACAACTGGCCTCGTCGATGTCTCAGTATTTTCGACTGTGCTCATGAACCATTCTCCCTGCTACCCACAATCTGTACGGAATCGCAGATGGAACTGTCGTCTCCAGCCATAAAGCTGGCAGATTCAAACGAGTTGCACTGGATTATCTGTATCAGATCTTTGGACTCTTCGCCACACAAACATGCTGCTTTGCTTGGCCGACGATGCTGAAGTGTGCACCGAATTACGGTTGCCAGCGGCTCCGGAGCCACGATGGCAAATGTCTTGTACTTGCGGAGGGCCTTCACCAGGACTCGTTCCAGACGCTGACACGCATCTGAAAGTGTCTCACCTTCCGGCGGACAAATCTCTGTGGTATCTTCTTTGGCGGATCGAAAAAGGCGAGGAAATCTCTTGCGAATGTCAGATTCCGGCAATCCCTGCCACAGGCCCTGATTGACGTTTTTCAGCTCATCCAGTTCCTTAACCTTTGCTCCAGCCTGCGTTGCCGCGACGGCGTGAGCAGTCCCGGCGGCCGGATCATCTGGCGACGTCAGAACCGCTTCGAGTTTGACGCCGCTGGCCTGAAGCTGGCTGATAATCTCGCGAATCTGTTCCTGACCGCGTTGGTTCACAGGCATATCCAGCGTCCCCAGAACCCGATGCTGATCATCATAGTCCGTGCAGCCCGCTCGAATCAAAACAACCGTAGACATAAAATTTCGTTCCTCAGCAACCCGACCGCGTTCCGCGCGCGATCTGTTGAAGTTCGGCAATCGCCGTGGTGTAACAGGGTTCATCAAAAACGGAACTACCCGCGACAAAAACATCGCAGCCAGCCAGAGCACACTGAGCGATCGTGGATCGGCCAATGCCCCCATCGACGGAAATAATCAGGTCTTCGCCAGCCACTGAGCGGGCATCCCGGATCTTAGTGACGACATCTGGTATAAATTTCTGACCACCAAACCCCGGGTGCACGCTCATCACAAGAAACAGATCGCATTCCCGGAGAAATGGCTCAGCAGCCTTAAACGGAGTTCCCGGATTGATCGCAAGTCCAGCGATAACTCCCTTGCGGCGAATCTCTCGCAGCAGTGATACAGGTTCCGGCACAGATTCCAGATGGAACGTGATCGCTTCGCAGCCCGCTTTGATGTATTCGTCCAGGTATCGAGCTGGCTCAGAAATCATCAAATGGGCGTCAAATGGCGTGTTTGTGAGCGGCCGCAGCCGTTCAATCACCATGGGTCCGTAGGAAAGATTGGGGACGAAATGCCCGTCCATGACGTCCAGGTGCAAAAGCGACGCTTCCGCAGAATCGAGGAGTTCGATTTCACGGTGAAGATTGCCGAAGTCACACTTGAGCATTGAGGGAGCCGCAATCGGCCGCCGAGCCTTTAGGTGACTCAGCATCTCATCGCGCGTAAACATTAAGTACTGCCGCAAACAGGAGTGGAGCGTCTGATAGAAAGGTGGTCAGACAGGATCCGCGACGCACAATGCTCACGGTTGACGCTCCCGAACGTTCCCATTGGAAGCCCCAATTATCTGGTTATCGTGTTTTCATGTCCAGCGAAACGTTTTGATTCCATCCATCCCGAATTTTATTCTGACCATATGTTCAGTATCTTGCTGAAAAATGCGCAGGTCCTGCCAAACACAGCGATTGTGGGCCAAAGCAACGGGTTCAGATGTTCAGTTGTTGTTTGATCCCAAGTGGACTGAACTTTGGCGAGCGACATGCGTGAGCTTACCAGCACATTGCGTTGCGTCAAAACGGCCAACATTACGACAAATGGTGCAACAGCGTTTCCTCCTTATCTCGCATGCCGAGCGGGCCACATGCGGAATCGCAATACGGGGCAAGAAGATTCAGGGCACCAGGATTAGCGAACTCGAATGCGACACATTTTCTTGCCCCTGATCTTCTTGCCCTAAAACCAAGTTGTTATTCATATTCCGGCTCGCAACATGCGCAGCATCAAACTGCATTGTCCTGCCATGATTCCATCCCTCTCAAATACCACCTACGATCCTTGCTGAACCCGGAACGGCATAACGCATCATTCAGCAGAAAGACATTCCGTATGTGGGCTCGACTCCGCCTTGGCCAATTCTGCTTGCTCCTCTTGGCCGCAGCACCAATCGTTTTTCTGTGGTTCATGTTCGGCTTGGCGATTCCCGTTGCAAAAGTCTATCGCTCGATCATGCTCGATCCGCTCTACGATTTCAATCCTTTAGCAGCGACCTCCGTTGCCTATGCCACGTGGGTCGGTTGGATCTGGGATTTTGCCGTTCCCGCAGCGTGCGCTGCCATCGGTCTAAGTTGGCTGATGGGAGCCATTCGCCCGATTTGGCAACAACGCGGAATTCGAGTCTGCTGGATACTCTCGGTAGTCAACTACCTACTGGCACTGACAGCCATCACAGTCCACGCCGGATTGGTAACGCATCTGGCTGGACGACTTAGATCTGAAAAATCGGAATTGCACGCAAGGTGTGCCACATTCGGGCTCCTGGAAACTCAACTAACTCCGGAAGCAGTCAGAGATGAATATGCATGGGAAGGAGATCCTGCTGCCATGATTCTTCCCGATTCATCGACGTTTGATGAGTACGATCTCCAGGACTTGATTGGTGAATACCGCCGCGTTGTTCGGAGCCGAACCGCACCGCCCAATCTTTGTCTTGGCATACTCGCCACCGAGCTGAACCTGTTAGCGGAAGGCCGGAAAGAAACCGACAAGATCCTATGGGTCGATTTACATCTTGATCTGCAATTCTACAGCAACGGGAATTTAAGCCGGAAACAGACTTCGCTGAATGGTGGGCCACCGCCAAGGATCGCCCTGAATGGCAACCGCTGCCGTTCTATTCGCTGCAGAAGGATCGCAATGCATTTCGCAAAGATCGCGATCCGATATTCGATGTACAGAAACTACGGCATCACTTTTGGAATCCCGACTCACTCAAATACCTGACGACTCGACTGAAGGAAGGCATGGACCCAAACATCCGTGACGAACAGGGCGAAAACAAAGACGCCCTGCTGACGTATGCGGCTCGTCATCGTCGCTGGCAGGCCATGGAAATGCTGCTCGAAGCAGGTGCAGACGTCAACATTCGCAGCTTGGAGACCATCCAGACGGAAACGATCACAACTCCGAACGTGAAATTTGATATGCATCGAGGAACCTTCGGTGGAAAAACACCTCTGTTTGTCGCTGCGTCACAAGAAGGCCCGAGCATAGTAGAACTGTTGCTCAAACACGGTGCTGATGTCAATGCCATCGACGACGCAGGTAACAATGCTTTAGGCGAGGCAATTCTGACTGATCGTGTGGAAACCGTCCGCATCCTGCTCGAAGCTGGCTGCAATCCCGACCAACGCAACAAAGACGGTAAGACAATGCGTGAACTCGCGGTTGACGTTGGCTATCCAAAGATCAAAGAGATGTTGATGACAAAGAATGTAGAAACGCTGGCGAAATAGGCCAGAATTGCAACAAAATGTGGCCATCATCGCTGCATGATGAGCCCACAACAAAGTACGTTCATTGCTCAGAAACTGTGCTGCTTCCAACAACCATATCGACCGCAAGTGATGATGGCATGCGGGATCAGCAACCGACGTGGCCTTCCTGAAGGCTAGTCTCGACGGCGCGAGACGGCTACGTTTGTCAGCACGCATCCGCCGGAGCCGCTGTTTTGGAATACAGATTGTTGCATGCGTCATCGAATAATCCGACCTGATTCCACGGTTCAATCGTAGATCGAAGCCATCCCGCAAATTCCATGAGCGGAATGGCGCTCGCCACTGGTAACTGTTTCTGACGGCCCGAAATTTCACTGACGGCTAGTGCCGTGCCGCTCATGTGTTCCCCCGCCGCTTTGCGACGCGCAACCCCCAATTTTTGTCTCGCCTCGCGCAGCATGGAACGAAACGCTGCATCGTTCGCTCGCAAAAAACTGGCATCCCCAATCGTCGCGGCGGGCGTTTGCTCCATACTCGTTGCTGCCGCGAAGTAGAGCATGCCCCAGAGGCACCAGAGTCGAAACGACGGAATTGCTTCATAGCAGCCTTCGACCAACTCATCGACAAATCGAATCTCTTCAATTAACGAATCGGAGTATCCGCGCAGGCGTGGTTCACGTTCCGCAACATCGTTCGTCGTGACAAGAATATCGGCCAGACGCGAAATGCTGAACAGCGTATGAGCAATCCCGGTGCTGTGCAGTGGATCGATAAAACCAACGGTATTTGTGATCGCCGCCCAGTTGCGACCAGCCCCCTGCCCTGCGAGTCGCTGAATACGTTTCGTGCTCTGAAGCCCCGACTCGGGCCTGATGATTTTTGCCGTCTGGAACTGCCGCGACAGGAACGGCGATCTTGCAATTCGCCAGTTCCATTCTTCTGTCGGCGTTGGGAATTTCTGTGGGACTCGATTTGCTTCAGGACGTTCATCAATCATGAAACCAGCGCTCAGCGAATCGTCATCGAAGCGCAGTTGCCACATCCAGCCATCCGGCAGCACCTGATGCACAGCGGCATCATCACAGTGATAAGGGAACTGATCGACCTCGATCAAACTGTCCCGCAGCAATCGCTCACATGTCGCTGCCGATGCAAAATGTGCGAAGATCGATCGCGAGTTTGTCTTCAGAAGATGCGTGTGATCAGGGATGTTCAGAAACTTTAGTACGCCATTCGGTGAACCGGTGGCATCGATCAGAAACGGAGCCTGGATGTGGATTGACTGCTGATCGGTAGCAGATTCCCGTCGGCGGAGCGACGGGTCTGCGGTACCTGCCGCTGTCCCCTCAAGAGTCCATTGGTCGTTGTGCTGGCTCAACGCATACTGACATTGCTGAAATGCCACAACCCCGGACGACTGTGCCAGCTCGAACACAAACTGGTCGACGTCGCTCCGTAACCAGTGCGTATCGGAATGCTCGTCATCGACGCTGGCCGACACCAGCAGTCTTTTCGCGTCAAAGTTCCCCGGATTCAGATCGTCGTTCCTCGTCTGATCAAAGTAGCTGAACCCGCGCTTCTTACCGCACATTACATGAGCATACTCACGCTTCCATGATCCCCAGTGACACAACGGCCGCAGTTCCGGAAGGCCATAACGAATCACCATCTGAGCCAGTGTGCGATCAGCTAGCGGGGTCGACGATTCTCCGATCGCGAATCTCGGATGCCGACTGCGATCCACCATTGCCACTGATTTTCCCGCGCGCGCCAGAATCAATGCCAGCAGACTGCCGCCAAAGCCGGAACCGAGGATCAGGATGTCTGTTTTCATGTTTTGTAGCCTGGACATTCATGTCCGAGTTTGCCATCGAGAATCATGCGCAAACCGGCAATGACTGCGCCGTGGCATCCGCGCGGAAGACGGACAAGAATGTCCATCCTACATACGAATCGCCCGTTGATGCAAATTCATCGTCTCAAGCCGCGCGAGCTGTAAGTCAGCGTCTGCCGGATTGTCTGCGAACTGTCGCGTGTCCCAAAGATCTGCAAACACTCGCCCTCGATTCCATGACAACGTTTCGCGCATCACCAGTTCCAGCGACGACAATCGAGGTGGCGTAAACAGTCCCTGTTGCCCAAGTTGCTCCATAATTCCATTGCCTGTCCGTACCGGAATCACGGCACAACAACTGACGCCGCAGTCAAATGCAAAGCGAACCGACTCAATTGCCCGTTCGATCCCCTGGTCTTCCGTCGTGTCTGGCGGTTTCAACAGGACAAAGGCTCGAATGCGGATCTGAGACTTCAACAAGAGTTCGCAGCTGCGGGCAAAATCTTCAACGGTCATCTGCTTGTTAAGCTTTGCCAAGGTCGGTGCATGAGAAGTCTCAAGGCCCAGGGCGATTTCCAGGTGTGTGCCGAGCACCTGCTGAAACTCGCCACAGCGTACATCGCACATCCGAGGATGATTCTCGACGATCACGGTCTGGAAATGTCGAATCCGATTCGCGATTGCAGGCAGGTCAGCGCTGGGAATGGCTTTCGCATCAAAGAAGTTACCGCTGTTGTAAAGCTTCACGTGGTTTGCTGGCGGCAGGCGGGACAAGGCAAAATCGATCTGTCCGGGAATCGCTCCGAGCGGCACCGTTTCCTCTGTCGTATTTTTCCACAGATCGCACATCAAACATCGAAACGGACATTCGCGATTCGTCAGAAAGATCGTCGACACATCTTCGACAACACCATCGGCAGAAAACTCCGGCTCATTCAGAAAATGATATGGCCTCCACGGATCAACCACATTGCGCGCACCTCGAGCGGCAAGAATGGAACGGTCCTGGACAGAAATTTCGCGGTTCATATTTCTCAGTTCCGGCGGCGGCTACGGCTTTTTATGGTCGCCACTACACTTCGTCCATGCACTGGTTCACATTGAGTTTACTTTCTGCAGGCTTCCTTGGATTCTATGAAATCGCCAAGAAAGTGTCTGTTCGCGACAATGCCGTACCGCCGGTACTCTACTTTAACGTCCTCACGTCGGCTCTGCTCTGGCTGCCGTTCGTGATTCTGTCGCGGGCAGGGAGTCAGTCGATTCCGTTTGAAATGTTGAGAGTGGATACGCTCTCATGGACCATGCACGGTCAGTTGTTTCTCAAGGCGATCATCGCGGGGTCGTCCTGGATTTTTGCAACTTTCGCGCTCAAGCATCTGCCGATGTCCATCGCTGCACCGATCCGCGCCAGCAGCCCGTTATGGACGATCCTCATCGCCACGGTGGTGATGCACGAGCGCCCATCGCCGATGCAGTGGCTGGGAGTCGCCATCATCCTGATTTCCTTCTGGGCGTTCTCGCTGGTTGGCCAAAGAGAAGGAATTCACTTTCACCGGGATCGCTGGGTCGGCTACATGCTGCTGGCCACTCTGCTGGGAGCAATCAGTGCGCTGTACGACAAGTTTCTGCTTCAGAACAAAGACATGCGACCTTCCACCGTGCAGGCATGGTTTTCGATCTATCTAGTCGTGTTTATGACGCCGCTCATGGTTCACTGGCTGCTGCGGCGCAGGAAACTGGAACGATTTCAATGGCGGTGGGCGATTCCGATGATTGCAATCCTGCTCTTGATCTCAGACTTCCTGTACTTCTCCGCAATTGCCGACAAAGACCTGATCGGAGGCAAACAGACGATGATCTCGTTGATATCACCGCTGCGAAGGACGTCCGTCGTGATTGCCTTTGTGGCGGGAATTCTGATGTATCAGGAAAAGAACTGGCGGGCAAAAGGTGTCTGTATCGCGACTTTGCTGATCGGCGTTTACGTTCTGAGTCTCTCGCCGTCACCATCGCTGGCAAACCCAGCCGACGCATCCATTATTCCATCATCTGTGGTTCACGAACCCGGAACCCGGTCATTGGAACAAAAGTGATGTGCGGCATCACGATTCCGTCATCATTGATGACTCAGAGCATGGACGGCTGCATTCCACAACGGTTGCGGCATCAGGAAGAGTGCCAGCGTAGCGACAGCGCAGAGGCAGCCGGCGATCCAGGCGGCGGGCTGCCGGGCAGTTTCGGTGACGACGGTGGATTGTTCGAAGTACATGACAGAGATCATCCGCAGGTAATACGTGGCAGCAATCACGGCGTTGACGGCGAGTGTGATTGCGAGGATGCGTCCGTCCGCGGTGCCTTCTGACCATGCCGCCAGAAACAGGTTGAGCTTCGCCAGAAAACCTCCGGTCGGTGGCAATCCGCTAAGTCCGATGAGGCAGACGGCCATCATCAGTGCGATCGCAGGCTGGCTCCTGCTGAGTCCCGCCAGATCGGACAGGGAACGCAGTGGCCGGGCAAACGTGCCTGCGGCGGAGATGAGGGCAAACAGGCCAATCGTCATGATGCCGTACATCGAGAGGTAAAACAGCAGCGAGGCGACTCCACTGGTCCCTGCGGAGGAATTACCAACCGTCAGTCCGACCAGCATGTAACCCGCGTGGGCAATGCTCGAACAGGCCAGCAGTCGCATCAGACTGGTCTGGCGCAATGCCAGAAGGTTGCCGACAAACATAGTCAGAATCGCAAGAACCATCAGCACGACGCGCACCGCACCGACTGGCATCCAGTCTGTAAAGCCAGCTTCACCAAAACACACAGGAAGCAGTCTGAGCAGCGCCGTAAAGCCGACGACTTTCGGCACGAACGACAGCATGGCGGCTGAGGACGATGTGACGCCCTGGAACACATCGGGAGCATAAAAGTGAAACGGCACCGCGGTGAGTCGAAAACTGAGTCCGGCAATGATCAGCACCATCGCCAGTCGAAACATGCCAAGGTCGGTCGTCGCGGAAGCAGCCGAAATTTTTTCCGTGATCGCCGTGAGATTCGTGGTTCCCGCAATCCCGAATACCCAGCTCAATCCGTACAGCACGAAGGCTGAGGAAAAGATGCTGAGCAGGAAGTATTTGATGGTCGCTTCGTTGGACATCCAGTCGCGCCGCGCGAGAAACAGCAGGATGTAGGTCGGGATACTGACGAGTTCCAGTCCCAGAAAAATACCGACAAGGTCATTCGAGAGGGCGACAAAGTTGACTCCGGCAAGGATCGCCAGCAGGCAGGCATGAGCTTCGGCAGCGTGGCCATCGTCGATCTGATCCCACAGGACCAAAGTCAGCAACATGCCGCAGACCAATGTGACGCCTCGGACGAACCACACGAATTCATCGGGTCGGAACGGCCCTGCCCCGGCTTCCAGGATCGGAGCCTTCGTCCAGGCAAACATCGCAGCTCCCAGAGCCAGCAATGACAGAATTCCCCAGCGGTGTCGTAAACCGGCCGGTGCTTTGCCTGTTTCACTCACAAGAAACGGTCCGGCAAGGAACATGACGCAGACGGTCGCCAGCAGAATGATCTCAGGAATAATCAGACCTGCAGCCTGATTGATGGCTTGATATGGAGGCACTGGGAAAAATCCCCGGGTAATTAAGAGAGAGGACAAATTATGGAATGGACATTGCCGCGTTGTTATTCCGCACGTTGCTGTTGTTGTGCAGTAAGGCCACGTTCGGGTTCTCGTTCTGACTTTCGAACAATCCTGCGACGGCTTTGATGTCCGGTTCGATGATCTCAATCAATCCGGCCGGACGAACGCCAATCCACAGGCACAACACGATCAGCGGAGCGAGTGCGAGGAATTCACGAGGATTCATGTCAGTGATTTCATCGTCACTATGACCAGCGTGATGTGGTTCTTTCAGAGTCCCAAAGAAGACGCGCTGCACGGCTGTCAGCAGATACCAGGCACCCAGTACGACGCCGGTCGTCCCAAGAGCTGAGTAGAGCCAGTTTGCTTTGAACATCCCGGCGAGCGAGAGGAATTCGCCAATGAATCCATTCAAACCGGGAAGGCCGATGCTGGACATGGAAATGAACACCATGCTGCACGCGATCATGGGCAGCTTCGAGGCAAGGCCACCCAGATCGTCCATCATGCGGGTATGATAACGTTCGTAAATCATCCCGACGATGATGAACAGGGCGCCGGTTGATAAGCCGTGATTGATCATCTGCAGCACGCTGCCGGTGATCCCTTCGATATTGAGTGCAAACAGTCCCAGCATACAGAATCCCAGGTGGGCCACAGAGCTGTAGGCCACGAGCTTCTTGATGTCCCGTTGGGCCAGAGCACAGAGCGAACCGTAGATGATTCCAATGACGGACAGCAGCCCGATGATGGGTAGTCCCAATTCAAGACAGGCGGTCGGAAACAACGGCAAACAGATCCGCAGGAAGCCGTAACTTCCCAGCTTCAGCAGAACGCCTGCCAGTAACACGCTGCCTGCCGTGGGAGCTTCGACATGCGCCAAAGGCAACCATGTGTGAAACGGAAACACGGGGACCTTGATGAGAAAGCCTGCCGCCACTGCAAGGAACAGTGTCATTTGCAATGATGCAGGCAGCGGGTGCGTCGCCAGCCATGCGGATAATGCCGGCAATGACGTTGGATTGGCCAGCCCTTCATTCGACGTATGAACCACGACGTAGATCAGTCCGGACAACGTCACCAGACTTCCGGCCAGGGTGTACAGGAAAAACTTGATCGCGGCCCACTTTCGTTCCGGCCCGCCCCAGATGGCGATCAGGAAAAACAAGGGAATCAGCGTCATTTCAAAAAACACGTAGAACAGCACCAGGTCGAACGAACAGAAGACACCGATCAGCCCGGTCTCCAGAATCAGTAACGCCGCATAGAATTCCGACGCGCGATCCTGAATAGCTTCCCAGGAAATCAGCACACTGCAAACGGTGAGCAACGTGGTGAGCGCGATCATGGTGACGCTGATACCGTCGAGGCCAAAGTACATTTCCAGCTGCATGCGATCGCCGGTCTTCAGCCACGGCTGCCGGTACTCGACGCGCGGCTGGATCGACGAGGCCGGATCAACACTCGATGCCACAGGCGTTATTCCGAATCCCAGTGGATCGACAACCTGGGCTCGGTACTGAACCAGCAGCAGCACGGAAAACAACAATGCCGCCACGCTGCCACAACATGCCACCCAACGGGCACTGGATTGATTGAGTGACGTACGAAACAGCATCAACAGCAACGCCGTCGCCGCCGGGATCATCAGTGAGATAAACAGAAGAGCGATCATAGAGACTTTGAACCCTTGTGGCATTGGCGTGCCACATTTCCAACGAATACCAGGCTGGAAGTCCAGCCCACGAAATTCTCAAAACATCGTCAGCACGAATACAACTGCCGCCACAACACCGACCCACATCACGCCGGCATAGGATGAAACAACACCGCCATGCAGTTGGCGAGGAATAATACTCAGTGCTTTGGGAACTTTCCCAACGGTATCCACGATGCCATCAATCAGGTATTTGTCGACGAGTGTGGCCAGCTTCGCGATGCCGATCAGCGGCAGGACAATCAGCCCGGTAAAGATTTCGTCCAGGAAGAACTTGCCCTGCGAAACTATGTAAAGTGGTTTCATCGTTTTGGCGATCGACGCCGGAATTGCCGGGGATGCTACATAGAACATCCATGCAAAGCCGATCCCGGCAATCGCAATCACGCTGCTCATGATCATGACGTCCCAGTGCAGATAATGCTCAAGCACTAGCGTCAACCCCATCGTCTTTTGCAGGTAATCGCCAAACAAATGCGTCGGCCCGACAATCAAACCAATCCCGGCCGCGCAGATGGCAAGAGTTCTTAACGGCCATGCCATGATCGGGGTGGCTTCGTGAGGATGATGACCCGCTTCCTCAGGGAATTTTTCGGGCCCCCAAAACGTCATGAAATATGCTCGAAACGTATAGAACGCAGTGAGAAACGCGGTTCCCATCGCAATGGCTCGGATCACACCAAAGTACAAGCCGTGTTCCTCGCTGTGCGACGCTTGTGCCAGTACTGCTATGATGTCGTCTTTGCTCCAGAACCCTGCCAGCAGCGGAACGCCGGCCAACGCGGCCGCTCCGACCAGGAATGTCCAGTGCGTGATCGGCAGAGCGTGTTTAAGCCCGCTGAATCGTCTCATATCGAT
>JBBJME010000185.1:0-14020 GCA_037719765.1 Planctomycetaceae bacterium | reverse complement strand
GATGAAGAGGTGATCTACTGCGGCAATCGGTTTCTGGCCTACGCCCTGTTGCCTGAATGCAATCTGTCAGTTCATCTCCTTCGCAGCAAACAGCCTGGCATGACTGTTATCGCTGTTGGCAAATCGATCCTGAATCGCACCAACCCGGTCGATGTGGGCAAGGTGATGCTCAAGCACGGCGGTGGAGGCCATGCGGCGGCAGGGACATGTCAGATTCGGTCCGAACATGCGGATGCGCTGGTGCCGAAAGTTGTCGATGCTTTGAACCAGTCGATCGGATTGTCGGAAATGGTTAGGGATCTTATGGCCGCTGTATGAGGCGAAGTGGAGCCTGCACTTCGGCAGGAATGCCTGCGTGAGCACCCATAGCCCTTGAGATGATCCGGAATATTTCATTGAGAGTGCTCCGTGACAGATCCACTGCGGTGTGTGGTCCAGGGGTGGAGATCGATTGGCAGCGGATCGGCGACGCTGTAGAATCAAGAGCATGAGTACCGCATCCCAGTTTCAGCCGATTTCCGTTCGCGATTACCTCGCCGGTGAGCGAATTGCAAAACGGAAACACGAATACGTGGATGGCGTCGTGTATGCAATGGCTGGCGGTACAGTGCAGCACAGCCGCATCGCTTCGAACGCAACAGGAACACTGCATGCGCAGCTTCGTGGACATAAGTGCGAGGCGTTCCACTCGGACATGAAAGTCCGAGTCCGCCTGAGCCGCGGGACGCGTTTTTACTATCCGGATGTTTCGGTCGTTTGCCAGCCGAACGCGGATCGCGACAGTTTCCACGATGCGCCAGTCGTGATCGTCGAAGTGATCTCGGACTCCACGCGGCGGACGGACGAATACGAAAAGCGTGAGGCATATTTGTCAATCGACTCACTATGCGCCTACGTGCTTGTCGAGCAGGCATCGGCAGCGGTGCTCGTTTATCGACGCGGCGACAGTGGTTTCGACCGTGAGGTTTACACGGGACTCGATGCGATCATCCCGCTGCCTGAGATTGAATGCCAACTGGCGCTTGCCGAACTCTATCAGAACGTCGAATTTGTGCCCGTCGTTACCGATGACGAACTCGACGAATCATGAGTGCCATTTGTGATGTCATGGCCATGCGACGGACATGAATGTCCATCCTACAAATGATCCAGCCCCTCAGCCTGATTCCGCAGCGTGGTGATGATTTCATCGGTGCTGCTCGGATCCACGGCGCGGCAGGATTCGGTGAGGATGGACGCGAGTTCGGCGAGGTCGTGGCGCCATTCGGCAGGGTCAAGGCCGGGCGGTTCCAGTTGAGCGAACTCGCCACACAGCAGAATCATGCGCAGGCAGTGGCGAAACATGATGCCTTCCTGCTTCGTCAGTTCACGCGCACGCACATAGCGATCGAAGTTGCCTCCAAAACGCAGCAGGTCGCCGATACACCAGACGCTGCGAATATAGACGTCTGAAATCCCCGGATACTCGCTGTGAAACAGCATCCGCATTCGATCGCCCAATGGCAGCGGATAGATGCGACGGCGATTCACTTCATCATAATATCCAGTGATTTCCTGTTGAGTCACAATTCCGCGCGACAACAGTAGCGGATTCAGATAATCGGTGGATAGCGTGCCGTCCGGCATCATCTCGGGCGAGGGAACTCGGACCTGACTGGCCACGGATGACGGCAGATCCAGCGCGCTCTCAAGCAGTTGCAGGCGTTCCTCGTAGTTGGCTTTGTGCATCTGTTCGGCAAGGAACACTCCGTAGATCGAATTGATACTGCGAAAAGGCAACAGCAGCGACATCTGTTCGGTGGCGATCGCCAGACGCGGCGAATACTCCGACAACATCACGTCTTCGGCGCTCGGCGGTTTTGGCTCGCGTTTCGATTGCTTCGACGCATGTCCTGTTGTTGCGCTGCCGTCCTTCCTCGCTTCCTGAATCATTTTCCCAAGCAGACCCACGCGAGGTGGTTCAGCGGATTCGGGCGGCTCAGCTTTAGACACCGCTGCATCATGGGCAGAATCGTTGGGCGTTTCAATCGCGGTCGGGGCATCGACTTCTTCAGAATCCGGAGCATCATCCCCCGCGACGTCGTCTCCGAAATCCTCAGGCGCTTTGTTGGCATCGAAATGAATTACTTCTCCGACTTCACCAACGACAGCGTCCTCATCGACCATGGGCGCAAGATGTGACGACACCCAACGGCTGTCGCGTACGGAAACCGTCGCGGTGGTAAACGCCGGCAGCAGTTCGCTCGTCACATCCCCGGCACGGACGGAATGAAATACCGGACCTTCCGCCGTTGCACCAGCGATGATGGACGCAGACGATTTGGGCGGTGGGGGTTCGAGTGTAATGAAACCACCAGCTTCCAGCGTGATCAGCATGCGCACGAGCTGTTTCTCCGCGTCGTCTTTTTCGCCGGAATCCAGGAGTCGGCGGCGCACAGCGTCCTGTAATGTCATCACCATGCCGGACTTGCGAATGAAATACGCGAGCAATCGCCAAGGAAATCGACCGCGGCTGGCCAGTTTGGCGGCTGGAGCTTCCCGCAGCGTCTGAAACTGGCGGTCGGTCCAGTATTGCTGCCCGTCGCGTCGTCGAGGC
This sequence comes from Planctomycetaceae bacterium, assembly GCA_037719765.1. Taxonomy (GTDB): domain Bacteria; phylum Planctomycetota; class Planctomycetia; order Planctomycetales; family Planctomycetaceae; genus SXXK01. The sequence continues at coordinate 11,424 of JBBJME010000185.1, read as the reverse complement.
ATTTTCTTCTTGAGATACTTCTTCGCGCGAAGCAACATCGGATCCTTGGTGTCTTCCGGGATCTCATCATACTTCTGCTGCCAGCGAAACATGCGAACATCGTCTTCGTGAGCCACCGCAAACACGTATCCCCGCGTATCAAACTGTGGCCGTCCGGCCCGACCGAACATCTGATGCGCTGCGCTCGCTTCGATCAGCTTCATAGCACGAGGTGGCCCCTTGAGCAGCGATGTCATCACAACGGATCTGGCCGGAAGATTGATGCCCGCTGCCAAGGTTTCCGTGCAGACACAGATGCTGAGCAACTTCTTCTGGAACAGTCTCTCGATGATGCGACGATACTTCGGCAGCAGTCCCGCATGATGAATTCCCACACCGCGCATAAGGAATTGCTTGAGCTTTCCGCCGGCTCCGATGGACCAGTCGACCTGTTCAATTTCAGCCGCCAGAAGTTTCTGCTGACCGTCGGCCAGCATCCGTTTTCCCTTAAGCTGTTCCGCGACGCTCCAGCATTCGTTGCGATTGAAACAGAATACAAGTGCCGGTGTGTAGCGGGCTTCTTCATCGCCTTCGGCCATAATTTCCAGCTGGTCCGGCAGGAATTCATCCGCGATCCAGCGAAAGTCCAGCGGTACGCGGCGTTCGTCGCACTGCAGCAGACGAAGTTTTCGCGAATGCTGGCGCGCCAGCCAGACGACAAAATCGACCGCGTTGCCGACCGTCGCACTGATCAGCAGCAGCTTTGCGTGTTTCGGAAGCAGCCCCAGTGACAGTTCCCACACGATGCCTCGTTCGGGATCATTGAAGCTGTGAAATTCGTCCATCACGACGGCAGACACATCGTCGAATGAGACTTCATCCGGCGACAGCAATCGATTGAGCAAGATCTCCGCGACGACGACCAGAATTCTGGCATCCGGATTTTCGCGCCGATTACCGGTGACCAGTCCGATGTCCGAGGCTGAGAAGCCCCACCGAACAGCCGATTCCTGCAGTTCTCGAAATTTCTGCTCGGTCAGCGCAATCAGCGGAGTCGTGTAATAGGCTCGACGCCCTGTCAGCAGTGCCTCATAAAGTGCCGTCTCCGCAATGACGGTCTTCCCCGTGCCGGTCGGCGCGCAGACAAGTATGCCGTCTTCGGCATCGAACCATGTCAGAATCGCGTTCTCCTGAAATGGATACGGAGGCCACGGCAACTGTTCAAGATACCGAAGTGCAATCTCTTCGGAAGAGGGGAAGTCCGTGTCTGAATCCATTCGAGTCCACTGATTCTGTCTAAGCGTGATAAATGCGAGAAGGGTCGGGGAGCAACAATGCCATCAGCACCGTGAGAATGCCGATCGTCACCAGCAACTGCCAGCAGAAAGCGGTTCCACAAGATTCACTGGTGACGACGCGGACTTCCATATCCTGCAGTTCGTCAGCAAGACTGCGGAACGCTGTGCTGTTGCCATAATCATCGACAAGAATTGACCTTTGCAGGTCTGTGGCCCTGCGAAGTAACAGACTGATCTGAAACAGCGAACGCATCAGATTGCCAGCATGTGAAGATGCCGCAAGAATCCAGATCCAGAACACGGCCGTCCAAAATGACTGCGGGACAGGAAACGCGGTCGCCTGGTGGCACAGGCTCAAAAATGAGTCCCCGCGAAACAGCCGGGCATGCGGCAACAGGACACCGGCAAGACTGAGCAGGAGGATCATCAGGTGACAAAATGACCACAAGTGATCCGCGGCGGCACTGGCCTGCGTGCGTCTGACCAGCACACGTGTGATGAACATCAACAGAGTGCATTGAATAGTGAGTGACACCAGAAGTTCGGGGAACACGCCGATCATCCGCGATTCTCCTCAAGCCTGCGAAGTGCGTCACGCAGTATCGCGGCGTCGGTTTCGTTCGCTTCATCGACTGCCATCAGATTCAGCACCAGTGACGACAACTGATTACCGAACAGCACCGACTTCAGATCACTCAGCACAGATCGGCAGACTTCATCGCGTGTGACAATCGGTCGATAGAGGTATGCACGTCCTGCTTTTCACGGGAGAGGACATTCTTACGAGTTGCGAGCAGATTGAGGGTTGTCATGACCGAGGTGTAGGCCAGATTCCGTGCGAGTTTGTCGCAGACATCCTGCACGGTTCCCTGTTCCAGCGTCCACAGAACGTCCATCAATTCCAATTCGTACCGAGTCAATCGTTTTTCAGCCACACGGTCGTTTCCTGATGCATGCGAGAACATTTTTGCGGATGAACTTAAACCGATTTGACGGGTGAATATCGCAATCCCAGCTGGACAATCCGATTCAGCAGATCTTCGTACGGGATTCCCCGGGCGTCGCCGGATTCGGCAAAATCCTCTCCGTAGGATAGGTTGGGATTCGGATTGGCTTCAAGTACAAAAATCCGCCCGTCTTCTGTGAGGCGGAGATCGATGCGTGCATAGCCTGTGAGAAACAGCGCCCGGTAAACTCGCTTGCATGTCAGCAGGATTTTTTGTTCCATCTCCGGCGACAAATCGTCGGCGGGGTATGTCATCACGCCATACTTCTTCTGAAACTTGGGATCCCATTTCGCTTCACGAGTCGCAATGAGAGGGATCTTTTCCTTGTTCCTGTCAAATCGGAGTTCCCAGATTTTGAAGGTGGTCAGCCGCGTGTTTCCAATGATTCCAACGTAAAGTTCGCGACCTTCGATGTATTCTTCGCACAGCGCATCAGACTCCGTGACTTTGTGGATGTCTGAGACACGCTCCTTTAGTTCTTCATTGTTGTGAACGATATTGCTGTGTGAAAGTCCCAGTGACGCCTCTTCTGTCGCCGACTTGATGAACAATGGGTAGGTCAGACGAGAAGGCTTACGTGAAGTTCGTCCGACAGGAATCACGAAGAATTTTGGCGTCGGGAGGCGGTGATAAGTCAGAATCTGCTTTGTCAGCGCTTTGTCATGTGCCAGCATGAGGCCGCGCGGATTGCAGCCGGTGAATTTTTGCTGTTTCAGAATAAGATAGCTGACGACATAGCTGTCGAACGTGGGAACACTGTGGAATTCTTCCAGCAGATTGAAAGTGATGTGCGGCTTGAAGTCAGACAGCTTTTCTCGAATCACACCCAGGTCGTCCCGCACGCCGATGATCTGCGCGTCGTGTCCGAAATTCTGCAGCGTGGTGAGCACATCGAATTCGCTTTTCCATTCGAGGATTTCTTCGTCCGTAAAGCCTTCCATGCTGTCCGGAGGCAGCAGGTCTTCGTGAGCCAGGACCAGAATTCGAAGGGGCTTCATAGTGCGACCTGATGGTGGCCGTTGTGTAAATAGTTCATCACCTGCACGGTGAGCATCACAAGCGCGTCCCGACGAACCTGAGCAGGAGGCCGATCGAGCCGCAGATTCAGCTCCTCACAGCGGCGGATGATTTCGGACAGAATTTCATCAATCGTATACTGATACTGACCAGTCCAGTCGGCGAGATACCGCCTGAATTCTACACGATGTTGTCTCAGAAACGAAGCCGCCGGGACTCGGCGTGCGTTGTCCGGGGAATCCGAGAACAGTTTTCGCAGTTCAGAATCGTTGAAGTTGCAGGCTTCAATCCCATAGTGCGAACGTCGATCGGTGTAATGCTGACGAAGGGTCTTGCGCAATGACTTGAGTGGATACATGTGCTGCTTTGTATTCACCTGCGGACGGGTCATGCCGATCTCATGCATGAGTTCATCGACGAACTGCAACTTCTTCATGGCTGGCCAGCCTTCGTACTGCGTCTTCCAGCGCGAACGCGGCTTCATCCAGACGGCGAATGTCTCTGCGAAGTCTTCACACGGATGGCTCTGTGCATACCACATGTCCAGGTGATGGACGAAATTTCTGCTGTATGGCTTTGGCTGATAATACTCGGGATAGGGTTGCGAACGCTTTCCAAAGAGGTCCTGCCATCTGCGACGACGGTAAAGCCGATAGGCCGTTTCGATCGTGTGCCCCGTCTCGTGCCGCAGAATCCTCATGCACGCACCTTCAGAAGCTCCTTCCACTTCAAGCATCATGGTGTTTTCAAGTCGAGCCAGCCGCGGGTGCGCCAGATAGAAAGGGATGGCAATCCCCGGTACACCATCCGGTGAAAACCACTCATCCGATAACCAGAGATGCGGCCTGAACCGCAGATTCCGAGCCTCCAGTTCGGCGTAGAGGCGTTCAATCCGCGATTCCAGGACGGTGCCTTCAATGCGGACATTGAGTTGATTCATGCGAACATCCAGCAGCTCCTCATCAGAAAGATGGCACCACTCAGAGTATTCAGGCTTACTGGATTCCGATTGTGAACTTGTTCGGGGATTTGACATGTGCTGTTGGAGCGATCGGCTGTGTTCTAATCTTCGGTCAGGTGAAACGCAGGGCTCAATGGACCCCGCAGCTCCGTGGCAGCAACCTCACCGCAGAGCATCGAGCGGCAACCCTGCGCTGTTGAAACAAAGCTGCCAGCTGACACAGGATCGCTGCGTGTTGCTTTACTTCCGTTCCCCTGAAGTTTGACCGGTTTGACAAATTCACGTCAAGGCACTCTTTCACGCTCAGCCTGGATTGTCGTCGAATTCGTGAGAAACAGGAAACCGGGCAGAGTCGACACATCCGTCAGAATCTGCAGGATTGACTGTCGCGGCATGTCTCCGCACGGAATTTTCCACGCGAGAACAGTCGTCTGCTGTTTTCGAGCATGTTGCCGCGTCGTCATGAACTACGTTTCAGCGATCACGGAATCTTTATATTTCTCGGAGTCTACGGATCATGGTCAAACGCTGGCGTTTGAAAAAACTGATCAACTGGAGCATTCAAGGCCCCATCGTCGTTCGGTTAATCGTGCATTTTCTCGCGTACAATGCAGCGACGTTATGTCTGTTGCTGGTTGTCTATGGTGTCAAGGTTTCGCTGGCGGCTGTCGCTGATCAGGCGGTCAGCGCGGCACCGATGACGTTCTGGCAGCAGGCTGCGCCCGTTGTGATCTGTATGCTGATCATGATGCCGTTCATGATCTGGGACCTGATCAAACTCACGAATCGCATCGCCGGACCGCTCTTCCGCTTTGAAACCCTGCTGAGCGATTTCGAGAAGACCGGCAAGCTGAAAGCTGCCGCGCTGCGCGACGGCGACCTGCTGACAGATTATCAACAGCGGTTTAATGATTTCGTGGCAGCACTCCACGCCCGCTTTCCGGAAACGCAGCCTGCCTGCGCCGCGCCTGTTCCTGACGCTGTGACTGCAACCGTGGCGTTTCGTAAGTCGATCTGATGCCCGAATTGCCAACTCCGGCAGGTATTGCCAATGGAGGAAGCGGGCGTCCGCAGTCTGACGGCATTCCGGGCGACAAATTGTTGACAAATCGCGCTCGAATGTGTTCAGACTGCTGAACAACGTCGTGTATGTATACCCCTCGCAGGAACCCATCGACGCGGAGCACGACAACGTTTTTCCGCCCGAACTTTCCATTCTGCCGGTGAGCGAAGATCCGCTCAGAGTGCCGTCTGCGACGAAGAATTCCGCAACCAGCCCGGCGATACGCATTTCGACGAAGCGTTCGTGATTCAGTGGGTGAGCAGGCGGTAGGTGTCGACATCCGACGCACAACTCGTCGCATCGAATCGCTATTCGACCCGCAGGATTGAGACGAATGGCCGGGGTTCGGTCCTACAGCGCGGGAAGCAATTCTTATCGCCCCGTGTATTCAGACGATAGCCATTTGAGCACTTCCTGATCATGCTCTGCAGCTCCATCGACCGACTCGCCCTGAGCGGCCCATTCGGCGAGTTCCACAACCTCTGGCGGCAATCGATCCTGATTCACCGGTCCCAGAGGAATCTGGCGCGACGCCGAGTTGGCCAACGCAATCTCGACGTCTTCGGACAGCAGAAACGACATGAATTTCCGTGCTTCGTTCGGATGCGGACAGTTGCGGATCATGGCCACACTGTTAGGCAGGCAGATCGTTTTTCCGTTGTCCAGTCTCACAGGAAGCATGATGACTGGTTTGCCGTCATCGATTGCGGCAAATGCATCATCGGTATCTGTAAATCCGAATTCACACGCTCCCTCAGCGACTAAATCTTTGACGGCCCCATTGCCGCGAGCTTCGCGAATGCCTCGATCATGCAGCGACTGATGCCACTCCTTCAATCCGTCAAGGCCCATCTGATCGCAAAGGACTGCGTAATGCGACAGGGTTGTCCCAAAGAGCGGAATCGCAATTGCCACGGAAGACAGCGAATCCGCTTTGAGTGCTTCAGCAATGATTTCCTCTGTCGGCTCTCGCATCCTTTCAGTATTCACAATAAACACCCGGAGCCGTGCGGCAAAACCAGCCCATTGATTGTCAGGATCTTTGAACTGAGCTGGAATACGCTGGAAGAGCGTTGCATCACATTCGGCGAGTATTCCTTCCTTCTTCAGCCGGATCGTGCCGAGCGTTTGGTTGTTCCAGAAGACATCACATCTGGGCTGAGCTTTCTCTGCGAACAGCAGGTTGGTGAGTCCCAGCGATTTATTGGCCTCTTCATCGTACCTCACGTGAACGGTCACGCCCGATTCCTGCTCGAATCTCCGAATGATGGCCTCAGCAAAAATTGAGTCGTGAGCACAATAAACGACCAGGGAGTTGTCGTCCGGCGTCATTCGCTGTAATAACAATGGCAGCAATATGGCACCACCCAGCAAGAAGGTGATGACAAAAACTGTCCGTCGTGCAGCGAAAGAGGGCATAGCAAGGTGGCCGATTCAGAATCAGATGAAAACTGTAGGGTTGAAAAAGGTGTCTGGAACTCTCCGGCACGTAGATGACCAATGGTTTAGATTTTGTTTGAAGGCCCCTTAATTTGTCTTCCGTTTTCCGAAACTGAATGGGAGGGCAACGTACTTCACCTTGTAAAAGTGTGAGCCCGTTTGCCTTAGGAAAACAAGAACACTCCGTTCGATCCTTGAATCAGCGGCTCCTTGCGGAACCCTCCTTAGATATTCGTACGGACGTCCGGCTTGATCGCGAGGGCTTTGGCGTGATCAAGGAGTTCCCTGGATTTCTGGTCGAGCTGCTGAATGAAATCCATGCAACGAAGCTTCAGACCGTAATCCACCCAAAATTAGCTCGCCTTCATCATCTCAACCTTTACTCTGGACTGCGAGCAAATCCCGCGTCAGGACACAGAGATTGATTAGCCCGAGAACCACGACGGGGGGTACGCCGTGGATCTCGTTCGAACGGGGATGGTGGCGTTTCGCGCCAACGTCGCCTTCAGAAACTCACGGACGATGCGTGGTGGATCAACTGCCGCCAAGGGCGCTTAACGACCAGTTCTTTTGGTACATGTCGACAGGCCGGTCAGCAAATCGACCTCGAGCCCCTTGGTATGTGAGCGTCCCTGCACATGTCGCTAAACTGCGTGCCAGAGTGTTTCTGCGTCGTCGGAATCGCAGGTAAACAGCGGCATGGAACTTGCACGTTTGAAAACCCCAGCCGCATGCAACGAAACCGCCTCAAACTGGGCTTTGCTTCGAAAACATTCAGAACACGACGCAGAACAAGGATCTGTAGACATGTCAAAATCGATTACAATTCCGAATCAGAGCTGGATCGTCGTAGCGGATGGCGTCGGTGCCCGTTTGTTTTCCGCTGCTGTCGATGGTGAACGGGTTGCTCTCACATCGCTCAACGAACTTGAGCCTAATGACCCGGTCGAACGTGGAACTTCCGGAAGCCGGCCGCCGGAACAAACTGAGAAGCAGAAGGACGAAGCGACCTTCGCCTGTCAACTCGCCCGCACACTTTACCTGCGCGCCCATGCCGGCAAATTTGACGATCTGGTCGTCATCGCCGATCCACATACATTGGGACAGTTGCGAGGTCTGTTTCACAAAGAAGTCACCGACCGCATTGTTGCCGAGGTGCCAAAGACACTGACGAATCTGTCGCCCAGCGACCTTGAAGATTCTATCTCACGGATGATGGCGAACTAACGTGCAGTGTGCGAGGAAAGAACACTTCCATTGCCGCACAAACATTCGGTCATTTTGTTGCGGCTCGACATCGCAGCTATGACTGCCGTTCGTGACCTGGCATCGAGCGGTCGATTAGTGTCGTGACTGAATCAGTCTCTGAGCGCTAGCTCACGGTTTTCAGAGAACCAGACGCTCACGCGTTCCGGCTGATAAGACTTGTCATCGCAGCTGTTGCCCGCCGTTCGTGAATTAGTTACTCCTACCTGGAATTCAATATGCCCGTTCTAAGCGTCAACCCGACGAGCAACGAACCACTTGAAACTTTTGTGCCGCTCACCAAAGAAGAAATGCTGGCCGCGATTGAGACCGCCAGCAATGCTTTCGACAAATGGCGAAACACGTCGATGTCACAACGCAGGTCAGTCCTCTTAAAAGTTGCGAAGCAGCTGCGGTCGCAGTTGTCCGACTACGCAACGCTGATTACGACTGAGATGGGAAAACGGATTTCCGAGAGTGAGTACGAAGTTGAGTACTGTGCAAAAATTGCTGAATACTATGCTGACAACGCGGAACGGTTTTTGGCTGACCAGCCAGTCGAAGTCAAGGATGCAGATGCCTTTATTCAACACGCGCCGATCGGTGTTCTACTCGGAGTCATGCCCTGGAACTTTCCGTTCTATCAGGTCATTCGTTTTGCCGCTCCCAATATTATGTGCGGCAATACGGTCCTGCTAAAGCACGCCAGCAACGTCCCGCAGTGCGCCGTGGCAATCGCTGAACTCTTCAGCGACAGCGGATTGCCCGACGGAGTTTTCACGAATCTGCTGATCCCAACAGAATTCGTGGAGACAATTATTGAGGACAAGCGTGTCAGAGGAGTTTCCCTGACTGGCAGCGAAAAGGCCGGTGCCGCTGTCGCGGCCGTTGCAGGGAAACATCTCAAGAGATCCGTTCTGGAACTGGGCGGCAATGACGCATTCATAGTGCTGGAAGACGCTGATATGGACAGCGTCATTGAGATGGCCGTCAAAGGACGCATGACAAACGCCGGTCAGTCGTGCGTTGCTTCCAAGCGATTTATCGTTGTTGAAGCTGTAGCGGAACAGTTTCTGACAGACTTCAAAGTCGCGATGTCAGCGCTCAAGGTGGGCGACCCACTGGACCCGGACACCGACGTTGCGCCGCTTTCAACTGAGCAAGCAGCAGTGAACCTTGCCGAACAGGTCCACGAGGCAATTAATGCCGGGGCCACCGTGTTGCTGGGTGGCGATCGGCCCGATCGCGAAGGTGCGTTCTACAACCCGACAATCCTGACCGATATCGCACCCGACGCACCAACCTACGACGAGGAACTCTTTGGACCGGTGGCCAGCGTGTATGTCGTGAAAGACGAAAAAGCCGCCATTGAATTGGCAAATGACTCCTCCTACGGTCTGGGCGGTTCGGTGTATTCGAAAGACATTGCCCGGGCGCGTCGTGTGGCTGAACAAATCGATACGGGCATGGTTTTCATCAACCAACCAACGAGATCACAGGCTGAGTTGCCGTTTGGCGGAACAAAAAATTCCGGCTATGGCCGAGAACTGTCTCATCTGGGCATTCTCGAGTTCGTCAATAAAAAGCTGATTCACGTCGAAAAAAAATAACCGACACGCTGCTTTGGCCACTATGTACGCCCTTCATACTCAACCGAATTTGAAAGTCAAATTGCAGGCGGCACGCCACTTAAAATTCTCCAACCACTTCCCCGGCGCCGCGCGTTCCCAGTGAACGCCAGACGCCCAGGTCGATGTTGTTGGAAATTGTCCTTGCCGAACCATCGACGAGAGCTACCTGAACGATACCAGTGTGGTAGCTGCGTGATGTGATAATGGCATAGGACGGCAGTCCGTTAGTGCCATTCCTGCCTTCCTGCCACGAATTGAAGTCGCAGTCGTAAGTCACGCCGGCATTGACACAGCGGACGTTTGAATTTGGAGGCAGCGTTGTTGTGAATCCCTCGTGATGAACTCGACCATCCGGCCATTCCGTGTGGCCGGTGTCTTTGAATTCCGCGCCAGATGCGACAACCACTTCGGCGTCGGCAACATTCGCGGGAATTGCAACCGTTGGCGGGCCACCATTCCGCCGATAGGGCGTCCATGCTTTGACCTCTCCGACCAGCAACGTGTTACTTGTTCCGTCGCTGAACGCAGCAAAACTCAACCTGGAATTCGGATACGTCGCTCCATCACCACCGAGGCCAGTGACAGGATTCCAAACGTACCAGGTTCCAAAACCGAAACCGTAGGTCGTCGGATAGAGTATTGCGCGACCTCCGCCTGCGTCACGCGATCGATCACTCTTTGGATCACTGGGACATGCATAGCCCGAAATCTTCAGGCCGCTGATCGACTGCTGAAAATCCCAGGCGATGCTGAGATCGATGTTCGAATAGACATTGCCCTGCTCCAGATATGGCAGAATTCTGCCATGAATACCCCAGGAACCATTATTCCCGGTCGCTGTCAGGGAAGGGTTGATGCAGGCGCTTGGCGGTAGCACTGTAAAGATGTCTGCGTAGTTGTGCACGGCAAGTGCAATCTGCTTGACATTGTTTCGGCATTGAGTCCTTCTGGCCGCCTCTCGTGCCTGCTGGACCGCAGGCAGTAAAAGTGCAATGAGGATCGCGATGATGGCAATGACGACAAGGAGCTCTATCAATGTAAATGCCCGGCGAGGGCGATTTAACATGTGGTTCATGATCTGATTTTCGATTCCAGAGTAATTCGGCGGACCAGCCCCCGCTGGTCCACCTGCGACAAAACAAAATTCGACGCCAGTGGACCGAGACCACGGTGATCCGGTGATTCACTCATCGCAATGCATGTGCCAATGCACAATTGCTCGATATCCTGCTAAAATCAACAACATGGTGACCATTGACGATGGTTTGATCGTCATGTTGGCGGAAAACTCGCCAGTCCAAACTTCGCGGCGTCCTTCAATTTGAATCAACATGCGCTGGCCCATTCGCAATCAGATCCTGTTGCCATTTGCCATGTTGCAGGGGCTTGCGATCGCCGTGATCTCGCTGAGCGCTTCATGGATCGCCGCAGATCGCGCGGAACGGGAATCCATCGCACGACTTGATCAGGTTGCGGGAACTTTAAGCGCATCAAGTTTTCCGGTACGAGGTCCTGTGCTTGAGCAGATGAAAGGTCTGTCTGGAGCCGACTTCATTGCCACAAGTGATTCCGGCGCGATCACAGCCACGACTCTCCCGCAGTCTACTGCCACAGCGATCATTGCCGTACCACGAACCGTTTCATCGGATTCCGGGAAGCTGGGCGAGTTCCAGCCTTTGTCGCTCGATGGCGAAAGATGGCTTGTGGGCGGAGTTCAGGTGTTGCGTTCATCGGAACTAAAACAACTGCTCGTCCTGGTCCCTGAACGCGAATGGCAGGCCGT
>JBBJME010000448.1:0-3572 GCA_037719765.1 Planctomycetaceae bacterium | reverse complement strand
CTTCGCAAACGCTCGCGCTCGATGACTCAGGCGATGCTTCACGACAGAACTGAGGTGTCCGAATGTCAGATGGTATTCGGGAATCAGAAAATACGGATCGTAACCGAAGCCACCGTCGCCATTCGCTTCGTGCAAAATTCGACCGCGACACGTGCCTTCGCAGGCGATGCGAATTTCGCCGACAGGATTCGAAAGAGCAACGCTGCAAATGTAGCCCGCTCCGCGTTTGTCGTCAGGTACGGTGGCGAGGTCGGTCATCAGCTTCGCATTGTTTCGTTCGTCTGTTGCTCCTGCACCGCTGTATCGAGCGGAATAGATTCCCGGAGCCCCGTTCAGGGCATCGACCATCAAGCCACTGTCTTCACCGATGACCCACTGGTTCAGCTGTCGTGCGACCTGCGATGCCTTCTTCGCGGCATTTTCGGCGAACGTCAGCCCATCTTCTTCAACTTCTGGCACGTCAGGGAAACTAGTCACCGGAATGACGGAGAAGCCGACCGCAGCGAGGATCTCACTGACTTCATTTGTCTTCTTCCTGTTGCGGCTGGCAAGAACAATCGTGCGGAGTGTCATCGTGGCTCGGGCGGGATTGAGGACAAAAACGTTGCTGCAATTTTGAGTAGTATATCAAACCAACGGCAAGCACAAGATACGCGGAAATGGAGTCCATGAAACTCTTCCACTGGATCTGTTCTGCAGGTGCCTGAGCTTTAAATCATCCGCCCTGAATGTGAGAATAGGGGATCCAGGAAATCCTGAGACATGGCGAGCCGGGGTTAATTCTGTGCATCGGCAATATCTACTCAACGTGAGATTACAGAGGTGACAAACGGAAGGTGCAGAGATTTGTGGATTCTCGCCTTTGAAGGAAACTCGATTATGTGCTCTGGCATCTGCCTTGCCGGAAATGCGATCGTTTGCGACCATTCATCCCGAACGAAGAGCGATCGTCCCATCAGGATTGCAGTCAACTGCCCTCCCGCCCTCCCGCACTGCATCGTCAAAGTATTGGTATCTCCGTGCCAAACGCCTCCACTCCCGGACTACAATTGCCGCGTCATGCCCCGCGAAGGGCCATGGCCTTCTGCTGCGTAGTGGGGTTGGCCATGTGCCTCAGCGGATGTCACTCAGCACCGAAGACGACATACTCGACCGAATTGCCGTCTCAACACACCGTTAATTCAAAGCACTTCGTAATTCACAGCAATGTGAAGCTGGATGCTGACAACGTGCTGGTGGCGGAACTGGAGGAACTGCGGGAACGGCTGTTTGCCACCTTGCGACTTCCGGATCAACGCGATCCCGTCAATGTGTACCTGTTTAGCGATGAAGCGTCATATCGTTATTACATGAATACCACATGGCAGAATCTTCCTCCGCGCCGCGCCTACTTTGTGGGAACCACACGGGAGCTGGCTGTCTATTCGTTTTTAAGTTCAAAGGTGCAGGAAGATCTTCGTCACGAGTTTACTCACGGGCTGCTGCATGGCAGTCTGAAGACAGTCCCGCTTTGGCTGGATGAAGGTCTTGCGGAATATTTTGAAGTCGATCCCAATATCCTCGATGCTGTTCACGCTGAGCATGTGCTGGAATGGGAAACTGCAACGCAGGAAAGCTGGAGTCCGAATCTGTTTCGCCTTGAAATGCTGACGGATTTTCGCGACATGACTCAGCGTGATTACGCGGAAGCGTGGGGCTGGGTGCACTACATGCTGCGAACATCTGATGAAACGGCTGAAGTGCTGCTGGAGTATCTCGCAGGTCTTGAAACGTCAAGAACGCCGCCGCGAATGCTGACGTCCCTCGAAACCGCCGTGCCGACCTATTTCAACGATGTGCAGGCACATGTTGTGCGGATGCAGAATACGCAAGCCGCAGATGCGTCTCGGTAACACTCCGTCCAGCAACAAATCCGTGACTCGGCCTGCTGCCGGTACGGATGGGTTTGATAGCTCACGGTTGCCATTGGCTCGATTCACCGCCTGGCGAGCGGGCCGCGCGAGCAGCACGAACAATGAATCCCCACGGGCGGGGCGTCGCCCACGCGGTTAAACAAATGTGCCATCCTCAACCGCGAGCGGTTTAACACAGCGTGCGTGTCGTGTTCTACCCGGTACGCATACGTGACACCGATGACTTGATCGGACGGATCTGTGTGATCCATCCGATCTGTCATACGTCTGTGTTAATCATCCTGACGTTCGTCAGGGTCGATGCCGTATTTGCGCCAAGTGGCTTTTTCCCATTCCAGCGCTGTTGGACCTGCGATATCACTCTGGATCACGGTAGCGACGGCACCGCGAGAGAATCCAAACTGCTTCCCTTCCGTCAGGAATTGCTGTCGCAGGATGTCTTCACCGTTTTGATCCGCCGGAGTGCGATCAAGAACCTGTACGACGAAGTAGCTGCTGAAATCCTCGTTGGGGACGACGCCTGCGTCGTTATTGCTAAGTTCCTCGAACACGGCCTGCATAAACCCTGGTCCGGCATAACGGATTGTCCCGGCAATCTCGTCCGCAAATCGAATACTCGATAATCTCGCTGTTGGCTGCTGCATGAAATTCATCTGCGGCGTCATGGACTGTTCCATCCAGGAAAACGGCAGTGTCTGACGCATTGACAGAACGGGTGAAACCTTCGGTTCCGAGCACAGTCACGCCTTCCAGCGTCTCGGACATCGTTTTCTTTTCGCCTTCAGGTTTTTCGAGACCTGTTTTAATCGCCTTCACAAGCTCTTCCCCGCGAATTTTTGCCAGTTCACGCGCCTTACTGCGTTTGAAGGCCAGTACCACCTGATCGCGAATTCCGGGATCTTCAAGTGTTGGAACAAACGTGGGCGCGTACTCGGTAATGACCCATCCATATCGCGCCTCACCGCCGTCAGGATCGAAAGAATTTCTGACCGCGCGTTCTCCGACGAACAGCGTCGTATCATTCGTCACGTCGTCTGGAAATGTGGAAAACACATGCTGAGCGACCGTCTCGCCGGCAGGAACTGTCGCAGCTCCGATTGGATACGACTCTCCTTCGATGAGTTCAGCGTAGCTCAGCAGCGGGGTCTCCACAAACTCAACGTCGTGTTCCGCAGCTAACGCCTTCATGGCCTCAAGCGTCTCTGTAGACGATTCCCGCATCTTTTCGTACAGGTCGTCCTTTGAAATGTCACGTTGTTTTTCAAAGAGCGCGAAACGGTAGCCGCGTCGTTTTTCTTCGAGTTTCTTTATGTCGATCATGATGGCATTCATTCGCTCCTCCAGAGCCGTGCGGACCTTTGAATCCAAAAGCTGTTCGCGAATTTCTGCTTTGAGTTCATCGTCCAATGGCTTGTATTCAATTTTTGGAATGACAAATTCCGGAGTGTCCGACTTATCTGAGGTCGCTGCAGGGGATTCATCCTGAGTCGCTGGTGCGTCAGTCGCTGCTGCGTCAATTGGCTTGTCCGCAGCTGGTGGCTCGGCTGGCTTTTCGTCCGAAGATGATGCTTCGGCCGCGCCCGGCTGAGCCTCACCTTGCTCGTCGGAGACCGGCGAACATCCATCTGTGGCTCGTTCTTCAGTCTTTGGTTCCTCAGT
>JBBJME010000447.1:0-3577 GCA_037719765.1 Planctomycetaceae bacterium | reverse complement strand
AGACGATCACGGAGAGGATGCTACGAACGCGGAGCCCACACGACTTGACGTTTGAAGTGGAAGTGACCAATTCAGACAACGTTGACCTCATCCTGAAATCCCAGGAGCTTCGCTTTGTTCGCGTGGTTCGGCATCCGCGTAATGCTGGTGCTGCTTACGGTCTAAGCTCCATCGTGCGACCACGCGGTGTGTTACGCTATGCTCCCCAGACGGCCGAGCTCTCCCCGCAAGACACCAAATACACGTTGGATTGGATGAACGCGACATTCAAGGACCCGCCTTCGGAACTTCAAGTTCTAGTGAAGCCCGGTGCCACATTTTCCTGGAACGTGACGTTGTCTGATTGGGCGGCAAATGAGTATGAACTGATGGTTCAGTATCTCAAGTTTGACAACCCATCATCTCGCGATGGCCCATACCAATATGTGTATTCGAACCCTATATCCCTAGACGTTCTCACCGACGAACCCCGGCAAGACGACGTGGTTGAGATACATGTTCGGCAGCGGGATAAGACCGAATTAAAGCCCGAGCAAACGGTTCCGTTGGAAATCGTCTTCCACAACCGTTCCCCGCAAGAGTTGAAGTTTCCATTCTACAAAGGGACGACGGATGACTTAGATCTGTCCGACATGCTGTTCTGCTACGGCAACGACGGTCGTGTCTTGCCGCTGATCACCAAGGTTGCCGGACCGATGGAGATTTGTATTCCAGTCAACGAGTCCTTCACCCTGCCAGTGGACGCCCCAGAAGGCACCGTGGTCGCTCGCGCGGTGTTTTACAACGACAAATTCTCGCCGAAGTTGAAAGGTGGGGACGACGCCCCAGATCGTTTCGTGCATGGCTGGCACTGGTCCGAACACTGGCAACATCCATCCGTGCGAGCTCAATTCAATTCATTGCCGGAGCCCGCTGCACAACACAATTCATTGCCGCAGACTGATGCACAACAGAATTCGGCGGAAAAAACTGAGAAGTCACCCAATCAATTGATGAGCCTGTATCGACAAGATGGCTATCAGAAACTGATGTCGTCAGTGTTGCTGAGAGACGGTGAATTGCAGGACTTCAGATTTCTGCAGCAGTGCCTGCGCATGAAAACGCCGACGCAGTTCACTGCCGACATTCGTACTCGAATCTGCTCTGATCTGACTTTGGAAGTGCTCAAGCAATGGTACGTCGCGCCTCAGGAGGTGCCGCAATTGAATCCTTTGGCGACCATAATTTTCGTCGACCTGTTGGACCGCGATCGATTGGTCGGTCTCCCCGGACGCCAGAAACACATTTCGATCCTGGAGTTTGATCAATCGCAAAACTCGCTCGTGATCCTGCAGCGGTTGACGGGGCACGAAGTTGAGTGGGACAGAAATGCGCCGCTGTCTGAGCGTAAAGCGGCGATGGATCAGTGGCTCGCCTGGTGGCACGAATCAGGTCGAGCGGACTACCTGCAAAAACATCCTGAAGTGGCCCCGCTGTTCGAGGACGCATGGCAGAAGCGAGCGCCTGTGGCCATCGACGAATTGCCCGATCTCGTTGACGCTGAAGACCCGCGAGAATTCTGTCGGATCTCATATCGGGTTCCGCGCGACTCGGTCGCTCGATTGGTGGCCGAAGATTCGCTGCTCGGCAACACAGTGCCGCAATTTGCCGATCGTTTCCGGTTCGCCACTCCGGCTGCGGCGGAGAAGTGGTTTCGCAGCGAGTCGTCCGTCTCCGGCCAACTACTTCCGTGCATGATCGTGCCGGTCGCCGACAGCATGGACGCCGATTCAAAGGGCCGAATCTGGTGTCGCTGGGATTTGTTTGGCTTTCCACCTGCGGTGTTCGAAAACGGAGAGTGGACCACGTTCCCGGACCAGCGACTGCCAAACAGTTGGACGTCAGTTACCAGTCCCGGAAACAGTGAACAAGGAACGTCATTGGAAATCATTGAGCCGCCGCGAAGCGGCAATGAGGGCTCGATGTTCTTTCCAAGTTTGCTCATCACCAACGACAAGTCGGAGCTGCGGTTCGACTTGATTGATTCTCAAGGCTGGCTGAGATTTTCGGAGGCGGATCTTCCGCAGCACCCGTCCTTCGATCGCATTTTGCAAGCTGCACCTGTCGGAACGTCCAAATATATTGCTCGTGATCGCGTCGGACGAATTCTGGTCAGTTACGGAGTCTGGTCAGTCATCGAGAATGGGAAGGAGATTCCCAGATCGGCGCAACTTCGCAGTCGTCGCGATAGTGACTACACTCCGCAGGCAGTGATCGGAAACGGCTACGTGTGGTTATTCCGGCGTCACGACTTTGAACCATCTCCCTTCGGAATCGATCAATTCGTCGCACTGGCCGTGGAACAGGGCGAGATCGTTGAGAAGCCACTTCCACTCGCTCCGCAAGTCGGACCTCCGAGTGTGTGGATAAACCAGGGTCCGTTCGCAAGTATAGACCCGACTCGAAACCGTGACCGTTTCGTCACCGTGTTCGACAGCAACGGCAATGTTGTCGCGCGTCATGACGGGCATCTCGTTGGGGTCGATTCGCACGGGGGGCATTGGCTGGCCCTCGGCCCTGAGGGAGCGGTTGAATCCATTCAGCGCATGAATCCTGCCGGAAAAACGCAAATATGGAAGAACGCCAAGTTTCGCGGTCGCGACAAATGGTCGGAGACGTTGTTCGATCTGGCCTTTGCTCCCGATGGTACCGTGTGGTTACCAATTGGCGAGGAACTGGTTCACATGCGCGGCGACGACGACCTGATCGAAGTCATCGAACGTTTTCCGCTGCCCGAGCCAGGGTGGCAACGCATTGAGTGCGATCCCAGCGTTGACGTCTGGATCGTGTTTCAGAACCACAAAGAATCCGATAAGCGTCCCCGACTATATCGCTTCGCGACACACCGCAGGGCTGCCGACAATAAGCCAAGATGATGGGACGACAAAAGGAACGGGCCACTTGTAACCGGGCCGATTCAAAACATTTCCGAGACATCGGGGCCAGACATCGGGGCCAGCCAAGTGTTGACGGCTGATGCGGCAGTTTATAGGATCTGGCGATTCCAGGCAATGGTTGGATGAGTGTCGGTCGTCCAAAGTCGATGGCGGCTGCGGCAGAAACACGCGGTCACAACCGCGCCATCAGCATCAGTTCTGCTCGCAGGGCATTTGAATAAGTAGTCCACAGTTCAAGGTAACTTCCAGAAGTTGCCTCATTTATCCAAAGATTAAGTTACCGGCGGATCGCACCGGGATCGCAACTCGCATGTCGAGCCTGCTTCGGCCGAATTCAAGAACCCTCGCCTGCTTTAACCTGTTGTCTGAATTTGGACGCATCACTAAGTTCGCTTTGTCACACAATCCACGATGCGGATTGAACCAATTGCGTGAAGTGGACATTGTTTACGTTCGGGATATCACGTACCCGGATGACTTCTCCATCGCCGGAACGGCGTCGCTTCGCTCCTGGGTCCGGCCTATGCTTACTGACAAAGAACAACGGCATTTTATGAGCCTACCCGATACCGATCGCCACATTGGTGTTCCTGCTGAAGACAAGACCGTCGATCTTTCGCCTGCGCGTTGCGTGGTTCTTG
>JBBJME010000184.1:0-14075 GCA_037719765.1 Planctomycetaceae bacterium | reverse complement strand
TAACGAGGACACATTGAAACCCGCGTTCCCTCAGCTTCCGGATGCTAGCTGCTGAGTCAGGTACCAGACAAACTCGTTCGGGTGACGTCAGATAGCCGTTGAGTCGCGTGATTGTCCCATCCCGGTCCAAAAAAACGGCACCGCCATGATCAATTTCAGTTCTCGGCACGAGATTCATCATTCGCTGGCCTCCGGATTTTGGAATTCCTCTGGCTGAGTCAGCAACGACCACAACGCGGGAATTGTTTCCCGATGGTCGCCGCAGACGTAGTAGCTCCGCCCCCCGTCCTGAATCGTGCGGCAGAGGATTGTTTTCCACGGACGGAAATAGTAAAGCGGATGAGTCACTCCCTTTGTTCCGACTTTCTGCGGTGGGGGTCCAGGACCGTCAGCCCAGTTTTCAGGCAGCTCCACGCCGTCAAAGACTCCCGTGGTGAAATCGGTAATCGTTTCTCCTTTCTGCCGAGCTACATTGCGAGCCATGGACAGTGCTTTCAGATAAACCTCCGGGCCAGTCACGGCGGAACCGATGTTCAGAAACACGCCACCTTCCAAATCCTCAATCACGCGAGTAAAGATCAGAAAATCCGTGTAAGAGGCAGCCCCAAGAGCCGCACCGCTGGCGTTCGGGTATCCATGAAAGATGTCACTACCGATGCTGACATGGCAGGTGACTGGCACACCACATCGCCACCCAGCCGCCGCGATGCTGACATCGCGATGAGGGAATTCATTTTCTTCGATCACTCTGCCAATCGCTTCACCAAAACCTTCGCCCCGTTCGGCTGCTTCGACTGCAATATCGTTCAGCCTTGCCGTCTCTTTCCACAGCCCAAACTGTCCAACGCGAATCCATTTTCCTACGTCTTCGCTCGTTTCTCCGCAGAGTGCCAATTCGAAGTCATGGATCAGTCCTGCACCGTTTGTTGACAGACAGGTGACAAAGCCCTTTTCAATCAGGTCGATCAGAAACCGAGATAAACCCAGTTTTATTGGGTGCCCGCCAAGCATTACCACAACAGGCCGATTCTTTTGACGGGCGGATTGAATCTGACATGAGAGTTCCCACAGGTCTGGATCGAGATCGGAAGCCCTCAGAAATTCCAACGATGCCACTTTACCAATCTGCAAATCAGACTTTCGATCAGACATTGCAGCGAGCTTAAGTTCCTCTCTGTTGAAGCGTATGTGCCGACTCAACCACGAACTCCCACGAAATTGATGGCGATGTCGAAAAACACAACTGCTTTTCCGCGGATCTAATTGTATCCGCTACGATGCGACCATATACGCCGCCCCTCAGCACTCGACCGCCGAGTTCATAACTGCTGGAACTGCCCAATCAAAGAGGCCTGACCCATTGATCCCTCTTCAAACGACGCGAATTGCGATGTTGCGAATTCCAGCATCATTTTAGCTTCTCTTTCTCGCAGGTGGAAATATCGCGATTCCTAGAATCAACGCCGCGTTTTAGTAGCCACAAGGCAATTAAATATCCCATGCACAATCCCAGCCATACATTACGTCCATATACTGGGGACCAACGATTGAATATGCCACCTCCGATGAGTGATACTAGTGTCGCATATGGCAAGAATAAAATACCAGCCCAATTCACGATGCGTTCCATGATTTGACTACGCCTCACGTGCTAAGGAACTTACAGCCTTTTGAGAAATCTGCGCCGAGTAATGCACCTACTACAAGCAACACTGCTTTTTCAAGGGCCTCTTGCCCCGGCTTGGACAGTACTGCGATTTTGCTGGAAAACAGACAGGCAATCGCCGACGCCAATATCGAACCAGCGAGTTTACACCCAATCTCATCGTTGTTAGGAACGCATTCTCCGCAAAGTGGCTTGCAGACGAGGGCAGAAAGTGTTTTGGCAAGACCAATAGTCGCAGAAAGGATGCAACCGGCCGCCGCTGGATACGCTGTCGCAAGGCTTGTACCTAGCGCGCCGAAAAGGCATGAGATACCGAAGCTACAAGCACCCTCGCAGAATCCGTCTCCTTTAACGAGTGAACCGATGATGCTAATACCCCCTGCAACTAGGCAACCTGCTACTGGGACTGGGATCATTCCGAATGGGTCCGTATAGTTTGTGGGTGCTGCCAATACGTATTCGTACAATTGCAAACACATGGTATATTCGACCGGATCCCTCTGCACCCAGCATCCGAGAGCCGCATTGAAAACTCTGTGCCTGACATGCAATAGTGACGTCGCCGTCTCAAACCGATACCCCGCATACAGCACCTCCCAGCCTGTAATGTTGCTGGCTGCGGCAAAGCTGCTGTTCAGGAAGACAGGCAAGCCGTAGGCTGTGTACACGAGCGCTGCTGGATCGTGCCCGATGTATTGACCAGACCTGTCACGTTCCCGTTGGCGTCCTGCATTGCGTAATGACGTTCGTCCAGCGTGCCGTTTCCGTCGGTGTCGCGGTCACGCAGAACGATATCGTCGATATATCGCAGTCCCCAAACAAATTGCCGATTGGCGCTGATCGACGTACCCACGCGTTCTTCCACCACCTGCCACCTGCTGGGTTCTGTGTAATACAGATGCCGTGTCTCATTCAGTGTGCCGGAGACGTAGGACTTCTGCACAACGCGGCGTTTGGCTCCGTCGTAGGCATACTCGGATACGGTATTTGCACCATTTGCGATCTTCACCAGCCGGTTCCAGGCATCGTAAGTCGCCGCGAAACTGCTCGTCGGCGTGGCCGGTTGTGGCATCGTCGTCATGTTACCCGCTCGGCTGTAGATTGGCGTCACCCACGACGCTCCTGCAGATTCCGTGATATCCGTGATTTCATTCACGGTGTTGGACGTGCGAGTCTGGTTCAGATCCCAGCTTCCGGATCCGTCGTCGTCTTCCCTGAAGTTGCTCCAGTTGCCCGTTTCATCCAGGCCCCAGCACTGGGAGAATTGAAGATTTGAGATTGCAGATTGCAGATTGTTGAGTTCTCCTCGACGCATGTCCTTCAAGCGATGGATCTCATCGTAGAGATACTTTTCGTCAAAGTACTTTCCCAGCGACCGCGCGACCGTGTTTTCCCGCCAAAGTCGGCTGCCCGAGCGATCGTAGCCGTACTTAATGCGATCCGCATCGGTCGATGTTCCGTAGTTGTACCAGTAGCTGTCTTTGACTCGTCCGAAGCGATCAAGTCCCCGGTAGATATCACCCGTGTCCGGATCGTCACCACCTGCCGTTCCGACGAGCGTGTATTTGACATCCGGCTGCGTGTAGTCCGTTTCTACAAAGGACTGTTGGCCGAGATACGAATAATAGGCCAGATGCGTCGCTCCGCCATCGTTGTCGATGACCGCTGCGACGCGGGACAGAGCATCTGCCATCGAATTGCTGCTGTCGTATCCATACGTCACCACGCGACCATTCGGATACGTGACCGTGGTCGGACGAATCGTGTTGGCCGATCCGCTGGCATACGCGTACTGCACTTTCGGACTACTGCCGGTATTCACAGCGCCCGAATGCGACTGATAGTCAGCCGTCAGTTGTCCGAAGCTGTTGTAACTAAACTTCGTGTCGTTCACGATGCTGCCGGAGCCCACCGTGGCGTTGTCATACGACGTGACCGATTCGCGCATGCCGCGGACTTCAAACGTTGAACTGATTCGTCGAACAGCCCCATCGACTCCGCTGCCGAGCGTCGTGATGCGATCTTGAGTCTGACGTCCCAGTTTGTCGTAGTCGAATTCATGGACAGTTCCACCCTGATCTGTGATCTTTGTTGTTTCTCCCAGCCGGTTGTATTCGAAGAAAATCTTGTCCGAGCTATCGACAGAGTCCGGATAGATTTCCGCCCGCTTGAGCATCGAGGAGGCAACGAAGGAATCACTCAACGTCGTTCCGTAGACATACTGTGTTGTCTGATCTCCCGTCGTGGAGTTTTTGGCGGTGATCGATGACACATTACCATCGGCGTTATATGCAGTCTCGACTGTGACGTTTGTCTCCGCTGACGGAGCACAGCCTCCTGAGCTACTGGACGACGACGACGAACTTACGACGTAGTTCATGATGCGTTTCGTTTCACGGCCCACAGCATCCTGTTCGAAGCGGGTTTCGATGGCCATCGGATCTTTCGACGACTGCACGTTGCCAGCCGACGAAAAGACCGTCGAGGTCACCAGCACGTTATCAGACCGTGTTGGGATTGTACTGGACCGCGAAAGGGCCGTGCCTCCGTTGGTCCCGTAATTTGCAGTCGCAATCGTGCGGCCGAGCGCATCCGGATACATCGCCGTGTAAGTCACGCGAGCTTTCGGGGTGGCCGAGGGATTCTGCAGGGCTCCCAGCTGACTGGCGGCCGAATTGTGATAGCGTTGCCGCACGGTCTGCTGGATGGCATTGCCTGCATTGTCAAAGGTGGTTTCTCCCTGTTCCATGATCGTGTCGTCAGTCACACTGCCTGCTTCTGAATACGACGTTTCATCCAGGTCGTAGCCTGAATAGCGAACGCTCGCTCGACCCAGACTGTCATAGGCCATCTTTGTAAAGCGACTGGATCCGGCAGGCAGTTGCTTGATGGTATGCCCGGATGCATCAAACCAGGAATTGTCCGTCAGACTGTTGCCGACAGTGCCCGTCGATGGATCGACGGCATAGCGAATGGTGCGATACACTCGGCCACGGTCATCGAACTTCGTTTCCGACTTCGCGATTAAATTGCCACCGCTGGTGGTATTGAATCGCTCGACTTTGATGACCCGATTCAGATTGTCGTACGTCCTTTTTTCGTAGTAGTCGATTTCACCGTCCGTGGTTGTCTGTCGACTGCGAAAATCGTAACCGAGAGTTGTGACGCGAGTAGTAGATGCATCCACGTACTGCGTCTGCGTGGTCACGTTGCCGTCACCGCCCGCCGTTCCGCCATCGTAAACACGCGATGTGACCCGGACCATGTTGTTGCCACTGGCACCGCCGCCGGATGGATCTGTGGGTGTGGCTCCGGTATCGTCTGTGCCGACCCAGGTTTCGGTGACCAGTCCGCGACTGTTGAAGACATTAAAGGTGATCGTACCGCCCGGTGACACCGTGCGGTTGCGACGTTTCATGACGTCGTAGCCATAGACTGTCTCATCATAGTTTGTGCCCGCAGAGCCCGTTCCGGACGCGGGAATCGTGTGGTAGGTGCGCTGGCTGGCGATGTTACAGCAGTCGGTATATGCCGTCGTCGTCCAGCGCGTGTAGCTGCTCTGTGCAAAGGTGTCGGTGGGCAGCAGCTTTCCGGAAGTTGAAGCTCGGGTTGCCTGGATCTGTTCGGTGGTTTTCCCATCGACATGGGCTTTGGTGATGGAAACAGGATTGATGAGAGTATAGGTGTAACTTCCGGCAGAACCCGTGGCATATCCCACTGCCGTGCGAGTCTCACGGCCCGATTCGGATTCAACATGAACCATCCACACGGCACGCCGCACAGTTGTCGCCGTGCCATTGATATCAATTGAGTGTGACGGACCCAGACTCTGCGTTATTGATCCCTGATCGTCGCTTTCGAAATCTGTCGTCAGATTCAATCCGCCGCCTGATGGTGTCGTCCAGCCTGCTGGTGCATCCGTTTCGACGGATGTGTCAACATCCTGAATCTGCTGTGTAATGGCCCCCGTGGCGATATCATATTTCACTCGCGTGATGAACCCGCGTTCGTCCATTTGCCATGTTTGGTTTCCGTATTCGTCGAAGTACTCTTTGCGGGTCGCGGCAGTCCCGGAACCGTTCTGATCCGTCGAGATAACCGGCAATGTTGTTGTCTTCTGTTTGACCTGATAGGTGCCGGTATACCAGGTGTAAGCAAACGTCGTCTCGATCTTTGTTGTTTGGATCGCTGCATCGGGATAGTCGATTTGTTTCGAAAGGGCCCACGTCACATTGCCGCCTGCGCTCGAACTGCTGCTCGAACCCGATGTGCCGCCAGCGACAGCGTATTCCCATTCCCTCACTTTTGCGGAAGTTCCGAGTTCGCCTTCCTGCACGCTCATCAGAGTCAGCCACCCCGTTGGCGCATGTCGCGTGTAGGTCGTGATGAGGCCAGAGCTGTCGCGCAGGTACTGGTAATTGCCACTCACTTTGTTCATGAGATCGGCTTTGGTCTGATCGTAGCCGGTGATGGCCGAAGGTGATGCCTGCATGGTAATCAGGGCCGCAGAGTCGTATTCAAAGAAGTGACACCATTCGTCCGAACCGGATTTCAGTGTCTTCAGCATGGTTCGTCCGGCATAGTTGCAAAAGACCGTGTTCATACTCCCGTCGGGCAGAGTTTCAACCGTCTTCGTCTTCCACGAATTGTAGCCATTCGTGAAGCTGCTTTCCTGGTATGAAAAGGCATAGACTTGCCCGCCACCATTTGTGCTTTCGCGAACGACTCGATGCTGTTCATCGTATTCGAAGTAGTAGTCCGCATACTGTGACACGATGGCATCGCCGGCCGTGAACGGATCTGACACACTGGGATCTGCGCTCAATCTGTCGAAAGCATCAGGGTTGAGCACGTACTTCAAGAGATGCACTGGGACAGGATTGTTCGGTGGATTCACAGAACCTGATGACGACGAGGACTGCATGGACGAAGAACTCGACGACGACGATGACGAACCAGGAAGTTCGATGTAGTAGCGGTAATAAGTCGTCCCAGTTTCGTTCCAGTCACTTCCGTCCCACGTCTCGGTGGTTGCTGTTTTGAGGTCTTCTTCCGCTCCGTAGGTGTCCGTGTCCTTATAGTACGTGTAATTCACTCGCTCGATCGACTCCCATGCGCCAGCTCCTTCTTTCCGCTTCAGCGTCACAGATTCAAGGCGTCCGTCGTAGGGTTGTGACCATGCGTAAACCAGTTGCTCTGTGATTGTGACGCCGTCAACGATGGTCGATTGTTCAAGAATCGCAGGCTTGCTGCCACCAGCCGCCCATTCGACAAATTCGATTTCATGTCCTGTTCCGGTATTCATCCGCAGTGCATAGCCGCTTGCCATATCGAACTCCGTTACGCTCCCATTGATCGTGCGGAGACGGAAAACACCTGCGGAGCGGTCCAGCGTGAGTACACTCTTGTCGCCAAAGTCGGCGGTGAACACATCACCTCCGAGTTCCGCAAACCACAGAATGGCGGTTGCATCACCTATCACCGCTATGCGCTGCGAAGACTGTCCCGGAATGGACAATCTCTGGAGTTTTGGCCATTGTCTTACAAACCAGTTGTTTCCATTGCCGGGATTGGTACTCACGGTCACGCGATTCGCGAAGGAGCGCGTGTGACCCAGCGTGAATCCCATACCTGTCGTTTTCAGGTCGGTCACACGCATCACCATTGCGCCGGTTGAATATTGAACAGGTCCTTTACTAACGGGGTTCGAACAAGACTGTGCGCCGCAGGAATGTCCCCCAGGTTTCACAGTGACACATGCGCCAGAGCCGCAGGTTGTGCAGCAGTCCGGATTGCCCTCCGGATCCACAGGTGGAGTGCCGGAAGGACAGCAATTGATATCGCAGGGATCTGTACACCAGATATCACATTTGGGATCATCGGGTTTTACCCATGGAAACAACGTCGGTTCCGCGTCCGTAATACTGAGATCCATACCAGGGGCTTCACCCGGCCAACAGCCGCAGCAATTACAACCTGTCGGATTCCAACCCTGACCGCTGACGCTGAATGAGTTACAGGATCCCGGTTCAACACGTCCGAGGATGCCTCCGCAATCGGTGCTGCCAGATGAAACAGTTAGGACATATTCATGACTTGCGTTGCAGGACACGTCGATATTGAACGTAATTCTTGTATCCGGAGGTGCCAGGGGATTCGGAGTAGTTGCCGTGATTTTACCGTCCCATCCCTCCCAACCAATTTTGGGACGTAGTTCAACCTTGCAACCAGTACCAGCGCAAGGGCAGCGGTTGTGGAGAAACCAGGAACCTATCAGAAATGCCCATTTGGACACCGTGAGTGTCGGTTGAGGCATCGGCGGTGTTACAAGGCAGCAACTGGTCATGATTGTTGTCCTAAAGAACGAATCACACCTGGAATTCAACGAATCATCGAGTCCGAGAAATCTACTTTGTCTCAGTCACATTCACGGATGACCATTTTCCTGCAGGGCAGGATTCCGAAGCCCATTTTGCTTTGACATTCAAAAAGCAACCGCATTCTGGTCGCAGACAAACCAGGTGTTGCAGATCGCAAAACTCACAATTGCGGCACACTGTCAGCCGCCCTTCATAGACTTCGTCCGTGACCGTTGTCATTCCGCTCGCAACATGCCGGACACTGGCTTTGGCAAAATTCAATCCACGCTGAAGCAGTCCAGGACCATGTGTGGAATCCTGCGATGTTTCCCCATCAACGGCGACCACGATTTCGCCGTTCTGGCCTGGTCCAATTCCCTTTTCATAGGCTTCGAATACGCTGGGTTGCCGTCGGCAAAGCCGGTGCTGCCAGTAACCTTTTACACACTGATGCCGACGACAGAAACCTGGTTCAGTGCATTCACAATCAGTGATTGTTGGTGGCCACATCAATCAGCTCCCGATCCTGAATTCTGGAGATCAATTTGGAGGTCGAAATCCCTTCCGTGACTGAAAGCATCGCAATTCGTCCGCCGTATTGCTCGACAATCTCTCGGCCAATGACTTCATCAGGTCCGTATGTCCCTCCCTTCGCGAGCACGTCTGGCTGCAACAGCCTCAAAAGCGCACATGGAGTATCCTCTTCAAAGACAACAACGAACGACACGCAGGTCAACGCTGTCAGCATTCTGATCCGGTCTCTCAGCGGCACGACAGGTCGGTTGCTGCCTTTAAGGCGTGCGACGCTGCGATCACTATTTATTCCGACAACCAAAACATCCCCCAGTCGACGGGCCTCGCTCAGGCAGTCAATGTGGCCAGTGTGAAGCAGATCGAAACAGCCATTCGTGAATACGATTTTCTGACTATTTCTCCGACAGTCAGCTTTGATCGCTGCGAGCGCCTCGCGAGAAATGACTTTCCCAAGGTCGTCTGGTTCGTGTCTGACCAGTGTTCTGTGCAATTCGTTCAGCGAGATGGCTACGGAACCCGTCCGTTCGACTTCGATTCCTGCAGCGGAATTCGCGACCATAATTGCCTTGTCCAACTTCATCCGGTTGCCCACCGCTAGTCCAAGCGCTGCGAGAAACATGTCTCCGGCCCCTGTGATATCCGCGACTTGCCTGGCGTTCGTCGCCAGATGCCGTGGCGGGGCATCGCGTGTCGTAAACACGGATCCGTCTCCATCAAGCGTAATGACCAGATGCTCAATGTCCGACTGCTCCATGATCCGGGTCGCGGCAGCCATCGCCTGCTCTACGCTCGTGATCGACTGACCGATCATTTCGCTGGCTTCCGTCCGATTTGGTTTCAACAGCCAAGCGCCACAATATCGACTCAACGGCACGCCTCTGCCAGGATCCACGAGCACCGGAATACGATGACGGATGCCCATCTCAATCAGTCTCTGAACCAGATAGTCCGTACAAACGCCTTTGGCATAGTCGGCCACGAGAATGACGTCAGCAGAACGACAAATCGTGTCCACCTTCTGCAGAATTTCATCTGCGACCGATTCGGAAACATGGGTCCGCGTTTCATGATCAACTCGCAGCATCTGGTGCGGTCGTCGCTGTTCCTGGCTCCCAAGAAATCTTTCCTTCATCGTCGTTTGGCGATTCGAGATCGACACCACCGAGCAGCAATCGACACCCGCGGCCGACAGCAGATTATGCAATGCTTCGCCCGGCTCATCACAACCGATGACACCTGCCAGTTTTGCCTGTGAACCCAGTTTGCTGAGAAACAGTGCAACTGCCGCTCCACCACCTGCTCGATCTTCAGTCTCTTTGGCTTCCAGAATCATTACCGGTGCCTCGGGGCTGATTCGACTGGCTTCGCCAAACACGTAGCGATCAAGCATCAGATCACCAACGACAATCGCGGTGATCGGCCTCAGCTCGTCGCTCCATTTGCATTCAGCAGCCATCGTTGCGTCTCACTCGGTCGTTCACAAAAACTACAGCCCTGCTTCGAACCTGTCATGAAAAAAACTGCTGATTCAAATCCTCATCAACAGTCCGTCATCTGCCGTCTTGCGTGGCACTCTCGACAGCAGAACCTGGTAACCCGCGTACAAGATATGCCAGTTGCGATCGAGCAGATGCCGGATGACCATGGCCCCCTTCCCCGTAAATGCACCGGCATTCCACGGTGAATCGTCAACGACAACAATTGACTGCTCGTTCAGGAGCGGCTCTGCTGTCTGAAATTCTGCCATTGCATGCTGCGCATGATGAGGTTCGGTTGTATCGAGTGAATCCAGGTACAGCACATCGATCTGCTGTTTGAAATTACCAAGAAATGCAAGTGAGTCCTGTTCGTGAATAGAGACAGACTCGCCGAATTGTTCGGTCCACCTCCGTGCGAAGGCACAGTGCTGAGGAGTGATATCAACCGAGTGCAGGTTTCCGCCGTGACGGAACAGATAGCAGCCTGCAAGGTATGTGAAGAATCCCGCGCCACCCCAGTCTTCTTCTGCGCGAATCGTACCCGTTTCGACAATCAACGGTGTTGTGAATCTGGCGGAGATCTCGCGAAACAGCACATCAAAACTCCGGTTCCGGTCCCAGTAATCCGCAAGGCCACTCGTGCCGCGACATCGACACCACTCAAGTATGAACTGCTGAAGCTGGGCGTCCGCCGCCTTGTCGTCCGTCAGGTACCTCGGTTTGCCCTGCATTTGACGGCAAAAATCAGCAAGCCGATTTCCCTGAAACTGAGATCCTTCGTGCTCAACGATTCGCCAGGGAATTCTTTTGAAACGGTTCCATTGCTGCGTGTGATCACGTAACACTACGTTGAGCTGGTTCTTTCGTGGTAGCGTGTACGTCGCAGGATAGTGCCCGGGCATCCAGAGCCCGATCGAGGGAATCTCAGTCAAGGTCGCCGCATGAAGGGGCCCACTATCGACTCCGATGAGCAGATCTGCCTCCAGCATCAAGGCAAACATTCTGGCTGTGGAACAAGTCCCCAAATCGTCCAGATGTCGCACACGGGCAGAGGAGAGTCTCGGGACACGCCGGTCCCAGTCCAGCAGAATCAGAGTTCCCAGACATTGGTCAAGAAACTCTCGATAAAACTCTGACGCGACACGATCCGGCAGACTCTTTCTTTCCTGTCCCGAATTGCCCTTGGAATGAAATAGCGTAATCGGGCGGGCGAGCCGGCTTAGCCACCGTCGAATTGTTGCTCGATCATCAGCCGGTATCAGTCGTTCGATCTGTGTTTGCCCGGAGATCAGTTCCTGCCACAGATCCTGTTTGGCTCCAATATCCGGCAGGGGAGGCTGTGAAAGATTGTGCCCTATCTTGCTGCCAATCCAGTAATCTCCATGCCCTTCAAATGTTCCTCCAGGCGGATATCCCCAGGCGTGAGAATCAATGGCCTCACCCTGGCCAAGAACTCTCGCTCCAGCAGCTTCAAAGAGCAGGCTTTTGTCGTCGGTGCATTCGACCCCGATATCGAATCCCCGTCGCCTGTAGAGAGGGATCATGTGGGAGAAATAAGCACAATCTCCGAGCCCATGGTAGAACGAAACATCGATTCGGTTTGCGGTGCCTCCGTCGGGTTCGACCCGCGCCGCGTCCGCATCGACTGCTGAAGGCAGCAAATTCGCCCTGGCGACCGAATCTGCCAACGTCTGATCGGCGTTGCCGTATGTGAGGAGACCTCCGTCGTAGTACATCTCAATCCGCCGGACAACGTCGTCGACGGTCACCATGTCCATACAACGCGGAATCGACAAACCTGGAGTCACTTCGACTGGTGATACACACAAGTCTTCGAAGTCCTTTTTGTCACCGTCGCCCACTTTCTGACAGCGCGACTTCCAGCATCCACCATCGCTGCAGCACGACAACATTCCGTTGGTGCTGATAAACTGATGATGAGGATACGCCTCCCAGTGCGACGGTTCACGACCACCTGCGATCACAACACATGCACGACGTCCTGGGCGTCCAGCTGGTGTTTCAACAGCGGCTGCCAAATGCATGGCAAATGTGACTGGACAAAGTACACCGTCTGCGTGGTACATCAGCCGCACGAAGTCTCGCAGCGTGGTTTTCCCAATGAGATTGACGACTCCCTTCAGCGGCGGATGCCAGTGCCCGGCTTCACCACACTGCACGAACGTGATACGACCGTGAAAGTGATCGACGACTCTCTGAAAGTTCTCCGGTTTCCACCATTTCGCGGTAAAGTCATACTTACCACCGGCGACAACGATCCAGAAACGTTCCGGAACTCCAAACTCCGCACCAGGACAAGGCAGTTGCTTTTCTTCGTCGCTCAGTTTGACGTGACCACGAAACTCTGAGATGGGGACAGGAACTCCCAATTTTTGTTCAAGGTATTGGGCATAGCCATGAATGAAGTGATACGGACGTTGATTACTCTCATGAATCAGAGGATAGTGCATATCAATCAGCTCAACGCCAGAATCGCCTTCTTTCAGCGGCACGATATACTTGTTCTCGTGCCACAGCGCTTCGGCCGCCGATCTCACATCGGTCTGAAACCGACCGGGATGGGCACGGTGCAAATCACGAACAGCAGCCGTGAGCATCACAATGTCACCGGGACTCTGAAATGACTTGAGGATAAGACGCCGCATGAACGAAACCAGTCCAGCGCGCTGCAGCCATTGAGAGGCGGCGGCGAGTCAATATCGGAAACAGAGAATGGCAATGTAGTACGAATACACGCAGTGCTGCAGGCAAGGTCCACTGAAACTGGACGACCGCTCCTTAAGTCCGAATATGCCAAAAAACAGCAAATCATCGTCGCGGATTGAAACGCTCTTTTGACGCTAACTCGGTGAAACAGATTCGTCATCGTCCCCGAGGCTGCTGACTTGATTTCACAGCAGAAGGCTAAAAACACAGTGTTTCAAAATGACTTAAAAGTCACTAATTCGGTACATCACTGGGCTGTACGGAAATCTGTGATGCTAGGATGCCAGCAGTAATGGGACGTGCCGTGCGAGGACATCAGAGGAAAGTGATGCAAAAATCCCTGGTTGGCATTCAATAGCTACCTGTATGAATAGAAGATTCTCGCGACCGGAAATCCATTGTCAAGCGAACTGCCAGGAATTCATATCAGAATTCGGCACGGACATTCCGGAGAAATATCGCATCGCCAAAGTATCCACAAATGTCGGGCCATTCATCGACCAATCTGAATCCATTGAATTCTAAAAAGTCGCGAACTTCTGGCCACATGACCTGGCCACTGTAAAGTTCAAAGTAGGTAATCTCCAACTGAATCGCGCTCACCGTGCGA
This sequence comes from Planctomycetaceae bacterium, assembly GCA_037719765.1. GTDB lineage: Bacteria > Planctomycetota > Planctomycetia > Planctomycetales > Planctomycetaceae > SXXK01. The sequence continues at coordinate 701 of JBBJME010000184.1, read as the reverse complement.
AGCATGTTTCCCATGCCTCGCAGGGCCAGAAGCTCGGGACCCTGCAAGTCCATCCAGACGAGATCAAAACGGCTGACTCTCGCCTGTTTTGCCCAAGTGTCTAATCGCATCGCTGGCACTGTGATTCGGGCTTGCTGAATTGGGTGAATATCCTGGACTCCACTGCCGACGAACAAACTGCTTGCGCCAGGATTCAGGTCATTCACTACATGAAACTCAGTCTCGCCATCGAAGTCATGAACAGCCGATTCGATCACCTCAATATTGGGGTATTGAGAAACGGTCCTGCGAACTGTCTGAGCCGATTGCGGTCGAGCCTCAAACGCGAAGATCTGAGCTTTTGGGAACTGCGTTGCGAATTCACACGACTGGTCGCCATTGCAACTTCCTACATCCAGAATCACAGGGGATGTTGAAAGGTCTGGCGGGAGTGAATTCAGGAATCGTCGTATCAGCATGCCATCGTTTCCATCGCAGGGCAATCAATCGCGACCGCACCCCTCACCTCACTGCCCTTGCTTCGGGGTGACCCCGGTCCCTTCAAGAAAAATGCGAGCCTGCCTCAGCAGTTCTTCCGGAGCGTCTTCGAATACGTAGTGGCCTGCTTGCGGTATTTCCAGCGAATGGGCGTTCGGAAAGCGGCGGCGGAATTCGCTCAGGAAATCCTGCGGCGTGAAGCACCAGTCTTTCATGCCCCAGAT
>JBBJME010000183.1:0-14102 GCA_037719765.1 Planctomycetaceae bacterium | reverse complement strand
GGTGATCTGGCCCTGGTATTCGTCGGGGCATTCGATTTCCAGTTTCATGATTGGTTCCTGCAGTGCCATGTCGGCCTTTTTCAGCGTTTCACGCATACAGCCGATACCCGCGATCTTGAACGCCATTTCGGACGAGTCGACGTCGTGATAGCCTCCGTCCTGCAGTCGCATCCGGACACCCACGACTTCGTATTCGCCCAGCGGTCCTTTGACCAGACTGAGCTGAAAACCGGCGTCAACCGGTGCGATGAATTCACGTGGAATTCGTCCGCCACTGACCTCATCCACAAACTCATAAGCCGTCTCAAAGTTGTCCGGCAACGGTTCCAGGACACCGACGATGTGTGCGTACTGACCGGAACCTCCCGACTGTTTCTTGTGCTTGTAATTGAACTCGACAGACTTTGTAGGGCATTCGCGATAAGCCACGCGAGGCTCACCGACGATACACTCACACTTGTACTCACGTTTGATGCGTTCGACGTAGATCTCAAGGTGCAACTGACCCATACCGGCGATCAGGGTCTGCCCGGTTTCTTCATCAGTCAGAACTCGGAATGTCGGGTCTTCGCGGCGAAATCGTTCCAGCGCCTTGCTGAGCTTGTCCGCGTCGTCCCGCTTTTTCGGTTCAATGGACAGTCGAATCACGGCCTGAGCCACGAAGATGTTCTCAAGCGACAGGTGCAGGCCATCGGCAGTGAACGTATCCCCGGAAGCACAATCGACGCCGACGATCGAGATGATGTCGCCCGCTTCGGCAGAATCGATGTCTTCACGATCATTCGCATGCATTCGCACAAGGCGACCAAATCGCACGGTACGGCCTGTTCGGGCGTTAATATACGACTGACCTTTGACAATTTTCCCCTGATAAATGCGGGTGTAGGTCAGCTGACCGAAACTTTCGACAACAGTCTTGAAAGCCATGGCCACCATGGGAGCATCGTTGGAATCGCTCAACAGCACTCTGGGATGCTTACCATCTTCGCCGACCGGCTTGCTATAGTCGTTCGCATACTTATCGCGGTCCGGAGGACACGGCAGAAAACGTACGACGGCGTCCAGCGCTTCCTGCACGCCCTTATCTTTGTAGGCGGTCCCCATCAACACCGGGACGATCTGCTGAGCCAGCGTTGCCCGTCGGATGACCGCGCGGATCTGATCGACGCTGACTTCTGATTCTTCGAGCAAGGCAGCCATCAGGTCGTCGTCGTGCAAGGACAACTCTTCCAGCATGTCGCGGCGGGCTTTTTCGGCGGCGACCTGATATTGCTCGGGAATTGGTCTGCGTATTACGTCGCCACCCTTTTCGCCTTCGAAATAGACGGCTTCCATTTTGACCAGATCGACGACGCCTTCGAATGCGGATTCCAGGCCCATCGGGATCTGCAGCGGCACGGCATTACATCGCAGCTTGTCTTTCATCGCTGCCATCACTTTCGCAGGATTGGCGCCGATGCGGTCCATTTTGTTGATAAAGGCCAGACGCGGCACGCCATAGCGGCGCATCTGACGATCCACGGTCAATGATTGACTTTGCACCCCACCAACTGCACATAGAACCAGAATCGCACCGTCCAGCACCCGCAGACTGCGTTCCACTTCGACGGTAAAGTCCACGTGCCCCGGAGTATCAATAATGTTAATCGGATGCTCGATGCTGGTTTCTTCGTCTTTCCACTGCACGCGTGTGGCAGCGGAAGTGATCGTGATCCCGCGTTCGCGTTCGAGGTCCATATGGTCCATCGTCGCGCCGCCGTCGCCACCCTTCACTTCACGAATCTTGTGAATGCGTCCGGAGTAGTACAGAATTCGCTCGGTCAACGTGGTCTTCCCCGAGTCGATGTGGGCCGAAATGCCAATATTGCGAAGCAGGGAAATGTCAGCCATTGCAAAATGATCCTCAACGTGGAAATTTGGTACAGAAACAGTTACAGGAACCGAACAAAGGTGCCGCCAGGAATCTTGAATTCACGAATACTGTCGTCAGTCAGACTGACCGTCAAAAAAATGACCCGGTCAAACTCACGAAGTTCGCCTTCCGGATGCTCAGTGCTTGTATCCCGCACGAAATACGCACGGGGACTTCACTTGTCCTCTTGAAAGTGGTCGCGAAGACTCACGTTTCAACAGGATTGCAGGACAAAAGTCGACTGCAATCAAGTCAACCATCTCGCACTGCCGCTGGCTGTTTCCAACCATGCCGCAGATTACGATCTGAGCGGATAACGACAGCAAAACTGGCAAAACCAACCATCATCAGCGCGCACACATATACATCTTCTCGGCTTTCGAGACCGTGGATGGTATCGACGGGAATTGGCTTTCGAAAGAGGAAGAGCCGCGAATTCACGGAACTGGGGTTCGTTTCCGGGGACGGGAAAGCAGCTGGGTTCGACCAGGCTGGGTGCAATGGAAAGCGGGCGAGTCATCGTTGCGGGTGTCGATGACTCGCCCGTAGGGAACGTGGGCAATTGTGACAGTGCGAATTATGTCAGGAGGAAACAACGTTCGCCAGGATGCTTCTGGTCAAGAGGCTCGACCGTCGGCATTCTCTTCACACGAAGTCAGAACAACTTCTTTTGCCCAGGAAATCCAGCCCACTGCGGTGTGCTGCCGGAATTCCCACGTCGCTCCCCGGGAAGGAGGACACCATTGAGGTCCACCGATTTGCCTGTTGAACCGCCTGCAGACAACGCCGTATTCGAAAATCTCACAGCCCCCGTGCGCTCCAACTGGCGACGCGGCTCAACTTCTTCAAGCTGGCTGCCTCCTTCCGGTTGGCTGAAACGAGTTGAGTCGTCGGGCGTATCGGCAGTCGCATCTCGAAACGGCACATCGGATTCGAGGCTTTGGTCTTTGGACGGTGATTCCTGATCTGTAAGTTTACGTACCGTCGCGTCGTGCGCACGTGGGACCGGTGCCACAAATGAGGCATCCCGACCAATTGTTGCAGGTTTGATTCGATTCTCTTTCGTTGCGACGTCGTCGGTGCCCTCTTCGACACTTGTTTCAAATCTGACATCCGGTGTCGTGACAGATTTCGCACGCTGCGGGTCCGGACTCTGAAGTCGCACCGTTGCGTCATCAAGCGAACGACGGGGTCTTATTCTTAACGACGGAGCTTCCGGAGCAGGGATAATCTCCGGACGAGCCGTCGCCTGAGAAACCGACTCCGGCGATTCTTCATTCACCGCCAGCATCTGATCGCGTGGAAGCGTCAGTTTCGGCATTCCAGCCAGCACCCAGCCCTGCCAATTGCGCTCCAGCGACTCAATGCCCTCGTGATCAAAGTTTGTGCGAATAGCCTCTTCCCAGTTTGTGCGTTCGCCGTCGGCAATGAATTTCAGATAAGCGTGACGCCCCTTTTGCTGGACAAGAAAATCGGCGAGAGCATAACCCTGAGCGTACAGTGTCAGCATGGGACGCTGGCCACGGGGATATTCCTTCATCGCGAGCAGATCACGTAACGAGATCAATTCCTGCCTGTTGCGAATGACCTCGTTCAGCAGAGACAACTGCTTCAGCTGTTCTGAGCGGTGCTCAAACAGTGTTGCCGCGCCTTCATCGGCCCAGCGAGGCAGCGGGCGACGAAAATGACAGGCAAAAATTGTGTGATTGATTTCGTGCGGCAGTACGGAGTCCAGAATGCGTTCGAGCGATCCCTGAACTTCCATCCGCCAATTCAACACTTCACCGCGTACGAACTGAAACGTGGTTTGACCACCTGCTCCCAGCGCACCGTCTTTGACGGTGATCTTGCAGGGACGACTCCAGTTGGGCAACGGCTTACCGAGCCAGAAAATCGCGAGTTGCTGGCGATAAACTTCCGCCGCTTTGCCAACCTGCTCGGCGACTTCCGGGCGTTTCGCGGTTACCGCAAAATTAACGGTCTGATGCGTTGCGGCTTCAGTCGCACCGCTTGCAACCGCAAACCCAAAAGCCACGACCAGACATCGCAGTGCTCGAGCGTCCATGCTCATCCTGTGCGTCAGTAGAAGGAAACTTTCGCGGCAACGAATCCTTTCGTTACCCTGTTCACAACCGGCAGCAAATGCCGAACCAGTCCGTTCGTTTGATCATGTTTTCAGTTCGCGTCGGAATCGCAATCCCTTTCTCAAAAAGAACTTGCGACATCCTGCAATTGTTCCGATGATCTGCCGCAGCAGACATTTGAACTTCGGCAGATTCTGCAGATGTTACATAAATTGTCGATTTTACATCCAGAGCAATCGAGGCCTCTTTGAAAAGGGGTCAGGAACCAATAGTGCGAAGCACCATTCGGGCCATTTGGCTATTGGTTCCTGACCCATTTACAAACTCCGCCGTCTGTACAAGACGCAATTACATGAAAATTCGCAAAGCTGTCATTACGGCGGCTGGTGATCATCACGCCCGCCTGCCACTTCAGACCCTTGTCGATCGACGCGGCGAGATTCGCACCGCGTTGAGGCTCATGCTGGATGAAGTCGTCAACTCAGGGATAGTAGAGGTCGCCATTATTGTCCGCCCAGGACAACAGGAACCGTACCTCACCGCGGCTGGGCCTCATGCTTCGAAACTGGTCTTCTTTGAACAGTCCAATCCGCGCGGTTACGGTGACGCGATCCTGCGAGCCCGTGATTTCGCAGGAGGTGAATCGTTTCTGCATCTCGTCTCAGATCATCTGTATCTGAGCCGCACGGATCGCTTATGCGCTCAGCAGCTGGTCGAAGCCGCGACGAAACATGAATGCTCTGTGTCGGCGATCCAGCCCACGCGCGAAAACGAAGTTGCGTTCTTCGGTACAGTCGGCGGAACTCCGCTGGCTCAGTCCGACAACCTGTATGAAGTCAACACGGTGATAGAAAAGCCGACGCCCACAATCGCCGAGCAACGCCTGATCGTGGCCGGACAACGCGCAGGCTATTACCTGTGTATGTTTGGAATGCATGTTCTCACTCCCACTGTCCTGACGCTGCTGCAGAAGTCACTCGACGCCGCACCTGCCGGAAAAAACATCGACCTGAGCAGTTCCTTGAATCAACTCACCCAGACCGAACGCTATCTCGCGCTCGAAATCGACGGCTCCCGGTACAACATCAGCTACAAATACGGTCTGCTGCTTGCCCAGCTGGCTTTTTCACTGAGCGGTGATGACCGCGATTTGATCCTGACGGAACTCGTCAATCTGCTGGCGGCAAAGTAGAAACGCAGGCCGGATCACGAAATGCATCGAAACTGGTGCGGGTTCGCCCGCAAACTAACCGGCAGATTCTGCTGATGAACAGGCGACTTAAGACGCACTTGGAAATATTTTCCGGCTGTTTCTGTTATTCCGGTCTTAGCGTCAACGAAGCAAGTCTCTGGGCTCCGATAATGGACACGGGGCACCGTCTCTTGAGGGCAGTGCTGATTTCCTGCATGCCTTCACGTAGTGAGACACGGAATGTCCGCAAACTTCAGTCGAAGCCTGACACTTGTCGCTGTTGCCGCTGCACTGATAGTTTGCAGGAGTGGCATGGCTGCTCAGATTTCGTGGTCAACCGATATTGAAGACTCGCTTCACCGAGCCGCTGCAAACGGCCAGCCAGTCCTGATGGAGTTCACGGCGGACTGGTGCGTGTTCTGCAAGAAGATGGAAAAGAACACATTCACAAACGCGGAAGTGACTGAGCGGATCTCCCGCAACTTTGTGGCACTCAAAGTTGATGCAGATAAAAACAAAGATCTGGTGAAAGATCTGGGAATTAAGGGCTTGCCTGCGATCCTGATCGTTTCACCGGATCTCAAGGTCATTGAAAGGATCTCCGGCTTTCAGACGCCGGAAGCACTGATCCCGAAACTGGACGCCGTCACCGCAGCTCGCGCGACGCAGGGCAGACCGGCAACCATGGTGAGTGCACAGAATCCACCGCAGCATCAGATCAAGTCCGCACCTCAACCGGCATCGTCTGAACAGCAACCGACCAAACCTTCACGTCCGGCACGCAAGGAACTGGAATTTGAAGCCATCACGCAGGACGAGGCGCCTCGCGCTGGAAGGCGACCAGCGGTCGATCCTGGGAAGAATCCCTTCGTCGATGCACCCACCGCGGGTCAGCCGAAACCTGCCGTGTCCGCCGTCGACAATGATCCCGAGTCGTTTTTTAAGACCATCAGTCGCGAAAAGGAACCCCGGCACGCAGAACCTGCAACGGCTGGCCAGGCACCGGCACAGGCTGGCCCTGCATTCGACGGGCTCTGCATTGTCAGCGCCGTGGAAGGACATGAACTCGTGAAAGGCACGGATCGAAATCAGATCAACTATCGCGGCCAGACGCTTTATTTCTCCAGCATCGAAAACAAAGAACAGTTTCTCGCTTCACCCGCAACCTACTGGCCAATGCTGGACGGTGCCTGTGCGATGGCGTTGATTGAGGATGAACAGCGCGTGGCAGGCAGTCTTGAATTCGCAGCCGTGTTCCGGAAACGCATCTGGCTCTTCGCCAGTCCGGAAGCGATGCAGGAATTCCTGCGCAACCCGGCCGACATGTCTGAAGAAGCCTCTGAACTCGCCGCCGAACCTGGACGCTGATTCGAGCCACGCTTGAACAACCGCTCTTCCAGGCTGCCGATGATCCTTGTCATCTCGTGCACGCATGCGATGGTCCACCTGATTGAGCAGTCGTTTTCCAGCGTCCTACAGATTGTGTAATCGGGAGGGCGAGACTTGAAGCGGAACCGCTTACGCGACTGAATCGCTGCTGGTCGGCTGGTCCCAGGAATCATCGAGCAATTCATCGGAATCAGAAACTATATTTCTCCCTTCAATCCGGTGTGCATCTCCGGATTGTGAAGTCTCCTGTTCCGGCTTCATTGCATCGTAGGCCACCTTGTGTCCAGGCAGCCACAACGGTTCAATCTGCTTCTGCTGGAACAACTGTGCAATGTGCTCGTGGCAAGTGAAGAACAACACCTGCTGACCCTCACGGGCGACCTCGAGCAGACAGTCCGCAGCCGCTTCAGTGCGTTCCTGATCAAAATTGACGAACAAATCGTCCATCACGAGTGGCAGTTCCACACCGCGTTTCGCAAACTCACGCACCAGTGCAAATCTGATGGCCAGGAACAACTGTTCCCGCGTGCCTCCACTCAGTTGTTCCACACGAAACGTCTGACCGTATTCGTCATCAATGCACAGAAAGTCTTCTCCCAGCGGTGCCCAGATGCGATGGTAGCGTCCCGATGTCATGCGGTGCATGTAGTCAGAAGCAGTTACCAGTGTGCCGGAGATGTTCTCCTGTTCGAAGCGGCGGCGAATCTGCACGACGGCATCGTATTCGATCTGCAGCGCGAACCAGTCTTCTGTCGCGCGGTAGATCTCTGTGGCCACGCGGTTCTTTTTGAAGAATTCTGCATGGGAATCCCGGCTGGATTCCAGCAGTCGGATCTCCTGTTTCAAACTGCCCAGTTCTTCGTGATTCTTATTCAGCCGCTGTTCAACATCTGCCAGTTCCGAAGTTCGGAGCTGGATCGTCTCACGCGCTTTGAACGCATCAAACCGCACCAGATCATCTTCCACAATGGCCAGTTCTGTTTCCGCGGATGAAACGTCGATCAGTTCCTCGTTGGCCTTTTTCAACTGAGATTCCAACTGGACACGACGTGTTTCAGACTCCTGCTGTTTCGTCAACTCTTCACGCGACGACACGCCCGAACGGGCAAATACCGCGCTGCGACGCAATTCTGCGGCTTCCACCTGATGCTGCGCATGAAGTGCATCCCGTTGCCGTGTTTCGCTGTCCGCAAGCAGTCGACTTTTCTCTGTGCGATCCCGATCGTGCGTCTTCAGCTCCTGCTGCCATGACGTCAGAACTTCCAGCGGTCGAGTGAAGTTCAATTTGCGGGCGCTTGTAAGTCGAGTCCCCAACTGTTCGACTCGTACGCGCATCGCTTCAAACATCCGCCGCAGACCCTCGACTTCAGGAGCGGAATTGCGCCACTGCGTGAGCATTTCACGCACTTCCTGAATGCGGCGCCACCAGTCGAACGCCTGTTCGACCCGTACCGTTTCATCCATGCCCAGCGAAGTCAACACCCGACACCACTCCTGGCGATGCTCGTTGACATTCTGCTGAGCCGACTTATAGCGATCTCGCAGCAACTTCAATCGCATTCGTCGCGCCGCCGCGCGAGTCTGTTTTCGCTGCAGCACTTCGAGATCAGCAATCCGGGCAGAGCAGTCACCAATGCGATCAACCATTTCTGCCGTTGATGATTTCCAGTTCTCCGCATTGTCCTCGCGGCCTGCAAAGCGATCGGCCAGTGCCATCCTGCCAATGCGTTCCTGGAGCAATCGCAGCTGTCGATCGGCCTGCCTCGCTTCATCCGCAATATCATCGAGTTTGATACCAACCTTCGCGTCGAAGTTGTTGCGAAGTCCATTGCGAACACCCCACCACATGATGCCTGCGAATCCAAACGCTGCCGCAGCCAGAGCACCGCCCAGCGCCCGACGTGGTTCGCCACCCAGCGAGAAAGTCGCGATGCCAAACAGGCACAGCGCGGCGCCGATCCATCCCATCGTCGTAATTGTCTTGTCAACCCACGCGGGAATTGATTCGTCCGTATCGACGCGATCGATTACGCGACGCACGGTCTGGATCTTCAGTGCCAGCTGTTCTTCCTGCAGTCGCAGGCGCCCGAGGTTTTCCAGTTCCTGCAACTGCGAATGCTCAATTTCGATGGCCTCGGACACCGGAACCCCGACGAAATCCAGTTGCGAGTTGAGTTCCACCAGTTCCTTCTGACTGCGTCTGGTCATGCTCCGCAGCATGCGTCGGAGTTTACCGCTGCGCTGAAGCACATCCTGATAGCGTCTGGCCGCCTCCAGCAGACGGTGATGAGCAGCCGGTGAAGTGTCAATCGAATTCAGGCGTTCCACCGACCAGTCGGTACCAAGCTGAGTCATCTGATGATTGAGTTCACGCCGCAGTTCGGACGAACGATCTTCGGCATTCCGAATCTGTTCTTCGATCTGACGCAGCCAGTCGCTTTGATCGACCAGACTCTGGATCGCATAGCGTTCTTTGTCGAATGACTGATCAGTCTGCAGCCGCTCGGCCTGAGACCGCAGTTGAGCGGCCTGTTCGTTGAGCTTATCGCGGCGGTTTGAGGATTCCTGAAGGTCCTTTTCCGCAGCCGTCAGCAGTTTCAGCGCTTCGGTCGGGTTCGTGGGTGCGACCTGCAGCCGGAAGAGTTCTTCCTTTAGATCCTTGATGCGTTTCCAGGGCTTATGACAATTCTGAAGAAACCGCAGGCCACGCAATTCGTTACTGATACTGCTTTCACGTTCTTGAAGTTCTTCAATTTCCTGCACGAGTTCCCGACGACGACGCGTGAGTTTGGCATGTTTGTCCCGTGCCAACCCCGAGTTCCGACGACTGCCCGACAAGCTGGCATATTTATCAAACAGCTCCGGAATTTGCCCGGACCGGTTGTCCTCAGCAAACATCGACGCACGACGTTCTTTGACATCGGCGAGAGAATCCAGAATCTGTCGCCCCTGCGGCCCCAGCGACAAACCATAGATGTACTCGGCCACCTGATTTGTGCCCAGCGTCGCCAGTTGCTGCAGTTCGCGGACGCCCACCGCAAAGATGTCCGCATAAACATCTTCCGTGGTCCCCGACAGAATGTTGTCCAGCGCGGCGTCTTTTTCTATGCCTTCCTGACCACCGGAGATTCTGAGCCGACCGCGACCTGCCAGTTCAGCGCGTCGATGAATGCGCCACGTTCGACCGCCATGCTCACACCGCACTGCTCCACGCCATGGCTGCTCTGCGTCCGGTCGATGAAATGCCGGTTCGGTGGACAGCGGTTCGTAGCCGTACAGCGTGGATCGAATGAATCGCATCAGCGTCGTCTTACCGGCCTCATTGGGGCCGTAGATCACATTGAGCCCTTTGGGATCAAGGCGCAGCAGCAGATTGCGCCAGATGCGAAAGCGATCGATATCAATTTCCGTCAGCTTCATGCCGAATTCCTTTGCCAGACCGCTCGTCCTGCAACCACGCGTTTAGTCATCGGATTCGTCCTCGTCCTCGTCCGCGTCTTCCGCGTCGTCGTCGGCGGATTCGTGAATGTCGCCCGAAGGCTCTTTCTTCCCGGATTCATCGTGTTCGGCATCCATGTCATCAGTCAGATCGATATCGCTGGGTTCGTCGTCACTGTCGTCGGCCGGACCGAAGTCGGGCACAAACCATGTCGCCCCGTCGGTTCGCAGCTTTGCCATAATCTGTTCCGGATCAACCGACGGCAGCAGGGACGTCAATCGCTGTTTCCACCCCGTGGTGAGTTCTTTGCTGGTATCGATGAGCGAATGCAGCGCCTCGTCAGTGAGCACCCGGGACCGCCCCGTGATTTGCTGATACTGATCGGCGAGCGATGTTGGTGGATCACCCGGCGGCCATGCGTTGGGACGTGATCGAATTTCGTGCAGCAGTCGAATGGTGCGACCGGTGTGTTTGAGTTCATCCAGTTCCACGGCGGCTGCGACATCCAGATCATTGCGCGCCAGTTCCTGCAGATCAGGCAATGCTCCCCGAAGAATCCACTGCACCGACCAGATCCGGTCGGCCGCTCCGGGTTTCTGCCCCAGCAAAAGCGTCTTCATCTGCTGCAGAATGGACGACAAATTCGTATGCGCCGCCACATTGACTTCAATTTGTTTCCAGTCCACACAACTGGAATCGACCGAAGAAATTCGAGTCTCGCCGGTTTCCGAAACTTCGACCAGGGAACAGGCGCCGCCTGAGGCTTCCATCTGACTGCGGGGTTGCGTGGTGCCGGGACAGTGAACAACTCCCTCGTCCCGCCACAGCGTGGTGCGCGCCAGTTCGCCGGTCAGAGCCAGAAAATTTAAACGCCCCTCATGCAGCATTTCATCGACGTATCGAATGAATCCCGGATCAAGCGATGGGTGTGCGTCGGCCGGGCCGGCTTCCAGCGTTTCCAGAGATCGCTTGATACTTCGTCGGCCAGTGTCGGCCTTGCGGGGTTGCTCACCTTGTTCGGCATCAATCGAACGCCACACACGAGTGGATTCTTCATCATCGGTTTCAACGGCAGATTGTGGTCCGCTGAGCTGCTCACCCGACGCCATGTTCATCAGCGAAGCCGTGAGCGTTTCGTCTGATGCCGAAGCAGCCATGGCGGCCATCCGTCGCGCTTCTTCATATTTTGCTTTGCTCACAACCCCGATGCGAAACGGCTCAATTCCGTCAGTGCCCTTGAGCAGCACGCGAATACCGAACGCATCCGCCTCACCAAACCACATGGACGACGAAATCGTCGTCGCGACGCGATCCTTGACGTACAGCTCTTCAGGTTCCGGGTTTGAGCTGTAACAAATGATGACGTTTTCGGGCATTTCAGGAATTGCACGCCAGGCTTCGGGCGGATCGGAATCGCCAGGCAACACAAAGACCTGGATGCTGTGTTCCGCGAGTCGTCGGACACCATTTAATAGTGTCAGCCTTGCGCGAAGACTGCGATCGGCTTCGACAAACACGTTGCCAGACAACAGCAGAAAGTCCACGTCGTGGCGTACCGACGCTTCAATGACTTCCTCAAAAGCATGCAGCGTGGCGTCTTCAAAGGCAAAACGCAGCTCGTCGGTCAGAGATTCCGCTGTTTGGACACTGACAGGAACATCCAGCCGGATATTGGCAGCATGAATAAATCGTTGCGGCTCAAACGCCATCGTTAAGACTCCCTTCCGTCATCCCAAACCGCCGACAATTGCATCCTGATCCTGCAGAATACGTCCTGACACACCAACGTCCAGCAACAATCGATGGCATTCGAGTCACGTATTCATGGCACGCCACGAAGATTCGGTAAGCTACCAGTGACTGCGGAGTCTAATGAACCTGCGAACCTGGGGAAAGGCTTCCCGTCTGGCGGAATAGATACTTTTTTTGACTTCACTGTGGCTCGGCAGTAACGATTCCTGTTGAAAGAGGGTTGAAAGTATTGGCAGGGGACCTCAAACTGGCGGGGTGACAGACTGCTTTGGTCCTTCCGTCAATTCGTCGCAGGGTACGCCACAATGTTGGCTCAGTTGATTCCGCAACAAGGTGGACCGCCGATTACACTTCAAAACGCGATTACGATTGTCGGACGCAGCTCGAAACTCTGCGATCTGGTGATCGATCATACCAGTATTTCAAAGCAGCACTGCGTCCTCGTCAAGACGGATGGGCTGCTGTACCTGCGCGATTTGGCGAGCACCAATGGGACACGCGTCAATGGGCAGCGCGTAATTCGCGGAGCACTTCTGCCGGGTGATCAGTTGTCGTTTTCCGGGATAACATACCGAGTGCATCTGGGTCCGGATCAAGGGCCAGCCCGTGTCACGCAGAATGGTGCCACAGAGATGATTCCAATCATCGGCGACGACGGGCTCAATGATGAAACGATGCTCAGTCCCGAACACAGCAAAAGCGATGTGCGTTTCCTGCGAGATTCTGACCTGCTCTTACCTGATTAAGCCCAAATCACGCGACCTTTGGAGTGCGGTGACTCGTCTCCGCTTTCTTTTTCAAGTAATTTGGCTCTGGGAAGGACGTTCGTCTGTTCTGCCGACTTCACCTGAAATTGAAATGGAATTTTTGCTGTATTCCGACGCCGATTGATAAAAATACCGTGCTGGAAAGTCAAAGCGGCGACAAGTCCCCGCACTCCAAAACACTGCAAAATCGTTTTGGGAAGGTGCCTGTCCCGGTTTTGTTATACCTCTGACTGAAATGAGCTTCATGTCAACTGTTCCATGGATCCTGAAGTTTGTCGTCTCGTGCTGCCGGGCGGCCGCCTGCGTATTCGCTGTGATGGTTGTGCTCAACGGGAGCAGCATGGCCGATGACTGGCCTCAATGGGGTGGACCACAGCGAGACTGTGTCTGGCATGAAGAGGGGATTGTGGACAAGTTCCCGACCGACGGATTGCTTCCTCGTGTCTGGTCAGTCGAAGTGGCCGAGGGTTATTCCGGACCAGCGGTCGCGGACGGGCGAGTGTTTCTGACCGATCGCATCGTCGACGGTGAACTGGAACGCCTGCTTTGCTTCGACGCCGAGACCGGCAAACCGTTGTGGAAGCACGAATACTACGTGCGTTACACGGTCGACTACGCCAACGGACCTCGCGCGACTCCGGTGATCGATGCAGATCGAGTTTACTTTATCGGTGCCCAGGGTGATATGTTCTGCATGAATGTGAAAGACGGTTCCATCATCTGGCAGAAAGCATTCGAGAAAGATTTTCGAACCGAGATGCCTACATGGGGCATGGCGGCGGCACCTCTGGTCGATGGCGAGAAGCTGATCACGCTTGTGGGCGGCAAAGACAACGGGCTCGTTGTCTGCTTCGACAAGCTGACAGGTAAAGAACTGTGGCGGTCACTGAATGATCCGGGAGTCGGTTATTGTCCTCCGGTCATCTACGAATTCGCAGGAAGGCGGCAATTGATCATCTGGCATCCGTCGGCCATCTCTTCACTTGATCCGGAAACCGGAACAGTGTTGTGGGAAGTCCCATGGGCGATCAAGGCGGGACTTTGCGTTCCCATGCCGCGGAAACTGGACGACCGGCTTTTTCTGACATCGTTTTACGAAGGGCCGCACATGCTGCAAGTGAGCGCGGACCATGCGGAGATCTTATGGAAAGGAAATGGTGCCAACGAACAGCAGACTGACAAACTGCATTCCATCATGCCGACGCCGGTTGTGAACAAAGACAATATCTTTGGAATCTGCAGCTACGGCCAGTTGCGATGTCTGAAGACAGAAACCGGGGAACGAGTCTGGGAAACGCGGGAAGCCACTGGGGACGGTCGCTGGTGGAATGCGTTTATCGTGCCGCAGGGCGATCGATATTTCCTGCATAACGAACAGGGCGACCTGATCATTGCGAATTTGTCTGAGTCTGGATACAAGGAAATCAGCCGGGCCAAACTCGTTGAGCCGACCAGGCCGGTGCAGCGCCGAATGACAATCTGGTCACACCCTGCGTTTGCCATGAAGAGTGTGTTCGCCAGAAACGATAAAGAACTGGTACGAGTGAACCTGACAAAATGATGCCGA
>JBBJME010000033.1:0-39759 GCA_037719765.1 Planctomycetaceae bacterium | reverse complement strand
AACGCGGCCCGAACAAATGGGTTCCCCGGACGCTTACCATCAGATGCGCTTTGACGCTGCGAAGATTGTACTTCAGAAGCCCACGCAGTTTGACGGTCTGTTTCTTCGTCCGATTTTCTCGCCGCTTCAGCAGACACCATCGCGAGCTCTTCAGCAGCTCTTCGTAGCCGTCTACTTTCATTTGTCTGGCCTCTTCTGCCCGGACCTTGTCGATGGCTTCGCCGAACTTCTTCATGATGTGAAACCGATCCAGAATGGTAACCGTTCACGGAATCAGTTCTGTAGTAGCGATGGAGCGGTCTGTTTATTGAGCTTCGCTTCGATGGAGGACTTCAGAAAGTCGAAGAAGTTGCGTTGTTGTTTTCGGCAGGTGGCCAGAGCTGTCCACATGCGTTCGTGATAGCGCTGACCAGCTTCGCCGCGAGTTCCCTGAGTGATCAGACGATCGATAACGCACTGGCGGATTTGTTGTTCGTTGTGATTATTGGTCGGTTCGACCCCGTCTGCAAACATAAAACGGAAGTAGTCCTGAGACATATCGTACGACTGGATTTCGTCGCTGCCTTCCACGACGTATTCGCGGATGGCGAAGCGCGCAGCAAGATTCGCGGCCTCTTGTGATGAAGGAGGCTGGCGAACCAGCTCCAGAAAGCGGTCGCGATGGATCATCATCGAGCGGCGAAAGCCTTCGGCCGTCATTTTCTCGCGGGTATGCCATGCCTGAAACAGCCGCCGCGAACGATCCTCCAGCTGTTCGGCCCAGACTTTTGTTTTCTCGTCCGGGAGCTTCTTCAGGAACCGGATGTCGCGTATCAAATGAGCCCAGCAGTACTGAGCCTTAATCCAGAAGTTCCACGCAAACGAGCAGTTGGCTGAGAAGTAATCGAAGTTCAGATAGCCCGCGAATTCCTCACCGACAAGTTCTTCGAGCACTTTGCGAGATCGCGTCGGAGCAATATGAAACACCGTGAAGATGGCCGATGCGATGCACCAGATCCAGTGCTTCTTGCCGTTGTTTTTGAAACTCGTCTCGTCGCTGCCGAGTTGTTCCTGCTGAGGGATCGCATCCTTCAGTTCCTGGTAGCTCTCATTCAGAGAATCGGCGATCAATCCTGTGCAGAGTTTCGCCAGATAGCCTCGCGAAACCGGCACCTGCAGCACGTCTTCCATGTACGTTTCGATGGTGGAATAGCTGCAATGAGCTGCGGACTTCATCCACCCGATCATCGCCAGCAGTCGCGGCCCGAAGATTGGTTTGTTGAGGATGTCTCCAACGTCAGGCACATATCTTTCACCGTCGTCCGTGAGATAAACTCGCAGCCGATGTTCGGTAACGAAGACCGGCGACTCGGGGAGCTCGATGAACTGGTATGTCTCGAATTCGTCGGTGGGTTTCAGGCCTAACCGCTGAACTTCTTCGTCGGTAATTTCATAGTCGTATGTTTCATCGACGCGTTCCGGCGGCAGGTTTTCCCGCAGATGTCGCGGATGCCCGGCCTGGCCACCACGTTTTGGCTTACCGCGTCGCCCCGGCTTTTTCGAAGTCTTCGGCTTGGTGATATCACTGGATGGCGGTTTCGATGATGTTGACGAGTCTTTTGTCGCTTTGGCCAGCGCCAGTTTCAGTTCAGCGACCTCTTGTCTCAACGCAGCGATCTCTGCCGATTGCTTTGCTACCAGCTTCTGAAGATCCTCAATGATCTTGTCTCTCGCGTCCATCATGGAAAGCTAACAAATTTCACCTGTCCCAACCAAGACCATTTTGAAACCGTGAACGGTTACGATTTATCCGAGCCATTGGTATCGAGTCAATGATCGTCGCGGCATCCTGGTTCGGATCGTGGAGTACACGCTGGACGACCCTCAGCGAACTGGGCACAAGGAGATTCACCGGCTGATGACCAACCTGCTGGAGGCTGACGAATTTCCGGCGATGGAACTGATCATGGAGTACCACGAACGCTGGGAGGAAGAGATCGTTTATGACGAACAGAAGACTCATCAGGATCCGTGCCGTGCAGAAAAAACAACTCATCTTCGCAGCGAGACTAGCGACGGCTTGAAGCAGGAACTGTATGCTCTTTCGCTGGGACATTTCATCACGCGGACGATGATGCTTGAAGCCGCGAAGAGTGCGACGTTGGACACGGATCGACTCTCGTTCAAAGGTTGCTTTCAAATCCTTAAAACACGTCTGCCCGAATGTGATCCTCGTACCGAAGTAAGTTTTTGCGACTGGTTGAATGCGGTTGTTTGGGAGATGAGCTGCGAGAAAATTCCGGCCCGACGCAACCGAATTAACCCTCGAGTGATCAAACGAAAAATGTCCCGCTGGAAGAAATGCCGTCCCGAACACAGAAAACTCAAACCGTTGACAAAAACCTTTGCCCAGACTGTGGTTATGAATAATTGAACGGTATTGACGTTAAGCGCCGGCTGTTACCTGCTTCGCACGAACGTCTCAGGCTGGTCCGACGAAGAACTGTGGAAGGCATACATCCAGCTGACAGAAGCCGAGGCCGCGTTTCGAATTCAGAAAAGTGATCTGTCGATTCGTCCGATCTGGCATCAGAAAGAGGATCGTGTGCTGGCTCACATTTTTGTGTGCTTCATCGCTTACGTGCTGTGGAAATCGCTCGGTCAACTTTGCATAAAAGCGGGTCTCGGCAACGAGCCCCGCCGTGTGCTGGACGAACTGTCCGAGATCCATTCGATGGATGTCGTCCTGCCGACAAAATCTGGTCTGGAGATCCGCACTCGCTGCGTTTCAAAACCGACTGATCACCAACAAATCCTGCTCGATAAACTGGGCCTGAATCTGCCGACAAAAATCAATTTGAAACCAATGTAGTGAGAAAAAACACCCCAAAACTCACGAAAACACAGTGCTTTTTCAACGAGTTGGGGAAGTTGGGCTAGCATCCATGCCGAGGATTCTCGAAATGTCAGCTTTTGCAGCCGGATTTGTAGCTCTGCAAGCGCCAAATGTGGGCCGCAGCTCCAAAGCGAGAACAGCCAATCCGAGTGATTCTTCACGAGTTAGTGTTGAAAATGATTCCGGATTCGCCTTGATCGCTTCACCGCCAGCTGCTGTCCCGGGAATCGGAATTACTATTTCAGATTCTGTGTCCATATCGGCTTTCGTGCATCCCATCATGCAACATGATAGGCACACGGCAAAACAGAAATCGTTCGCCCTAGAAGTGTAACCCAATCTGTCAGACACGTTCATCGTTCAGTGCCTCCGATTTCATCCCGCGGCGAATTGCGATCGACTGGGATTTCAGATTCGCTTGTCCCAATTGACTTGGCGATTTCCCTTATATTCCGGGAGCCAACGGTGTTGTTATCGATTGTTTCAATCCCATCAATTGTGACACTGTCGCGCAACCCTTGGAAATCGAGTTGAATGGCAGACGAACCATAAACAAGCGATGAATTCGTGGTGATTTGCTGGCGACTTGAGTTAGATGAATGATCAATTTTTCCCCTGAAAAACTTTGCACGGGCCACCGGAATGCGTCGAACTCGATCCCAGTTCCGCAGAACTACGAGGACGTGTCTTGCGAGCGATCCATATTGCCAGTCATCATAGCGTTCAAATGACAAAGCAATGAGGGACGAATTGACGAGAGACGGGCGGAAATACGTCGCCGTTACTTCGTCAGGCTGAACGTGCGATTCCTCGTCATGCATATCGGCACTGTTTGAGGAACTGGATACAACGTTCGAGTAAGTAAGGGGACGCAGCTCATTGATTCAGTTCGAGTAAGTAAGGGGACGCAGCTCATTGATTCAGAAATGAGCTGCGTCCCCGTTGCTTCCTTTGCTTTGCCCCTTTGCTTTGCTCAGAAATGAGCTGCGTCCCCTTTCTTCTTTCGTCCCCTTTCTTCTTTCCCTTTCTTCCTTTCTCTTCCTTTCAGAAATGAGCTGCGTCCCCTTTCTTCCTTTCTTCTCCTTTCTTCTCATTTGGCTGCTCGATTCGCGGCTTGTTCCTTCTCATGTTTGTCCACCTCGTCAGAGGATTTTCTTCGAAGACTGTAAATGTATTTGGTCCCGTCAACTGTCGTCCAGGAATGATTACCTTTCCGCTCCTGGTGGAGCTGCACGTCGCTTTGGGTGATGGTTATGTCTATCCAATTCTGAAGACGTTCACCCGGAAGAATCAGAAATGTGCGGTGCGGCCTTGAAACTGGCCACGTATCGTTGATGGCGGCTTTCCCCGCTGCGTCTACATCGATTTCATAGACATCGAGTTGACTTTTGCTGTTGACCTGACGAGGCACTTGACCGTTTTTCAAGTCAATTGTCAGCTCAATTGTTTCAACAAACTGTGGTGCCACCAAGTGGAGGTCGTAGCCAGAATCCGAGCAGCCCATCACAAATACGAGAGCAATACTAACTGGCAACACTTTCAGTGTATTCATCTTTGGTCTACCTTCGATCAGGTGGAAGAACAAGAAATTCTGCGACGACCGTCACCGTATAAACGCCGCCAAGATTCAGTATGGTTGGTCCAGGGTCTGTGGGGTAATACTGGCCGACCACAGTACCAAGGCCAGCGCACACTAAGTAGCTTTGATACCAAGGACTTGCATCAGGAAGTCATCATTCCAGCCGCAGATTCGACGCTTCATCGCGAGGCTATCTTTGCCGGGATGTTGTTTCAGCAGGGACAAAGTGAAGCGTCGGAGCCATGCTAGATTTTCGGCGATTGTCCTTTGGCGAGTTCTCAATCCGTCTTCTCCGTAAGTGACATCGAGACTCCAGTGACATGTCGTTTCGATTCCCCAGTGCTTGCGAACAGCCTTGGAAAACTGCTCGATTCCAAGTGGCAGGCTGCTGATGAAATAGCGAATATCAATCTTCTCTTCGCCCTTCACAATGCTCTGATAGACAACCACACCGATCGTCTTCAGACCCTTCCATCGCGACGTCGCCGTGAAAGTATTGGGAACTTCAAACTGCAGATAAGTGCGTGAATCCGATCGACCATGCCCCTTCTTTGCGGCTTCTTCCAGGCGCTGCGAGGGGACACCCGGGAAGTCATCGCTGATGTGTTCATCGACGTAATTCATCACTTGTTGAAACAGGCTGTCCTGATTGGCTTTCAATGCCAGAATGTAATCACCTTCGCCTGCAACGATCTGATCGGCGATGGCGGTTTGAGTCCCCATCGCATCAATCGTGATGATGGCACCTTTCAGATCGATGAGTCTCATGAGTTCCGGAATCGCTGTAATTTCATTGGATTTTGCTTCCGTGGCAACTTGTGCCAGCGTCAGTCCGAATTCCGACAACCAGGCACTCACCATGTGCATTGGGCCGAGTCCCTTCGCGCGATTGTGACTGCCCTTCATCGTCTTGCCGTCGATCGCCATGTGAGTCTTTTCCTCAGCACTGATGCCAGCCTTCTCCATCGCCGCATCACGCAGCGAGTTCAGCCAGCAGACAAAACAGGATTGAAACGCATCGACTTTCACGGCAGACAACACTCGTCGGATCACATCTCGTGAAGGAATCCCATGCGGCAGATCGAGTGCTTGCCGCAGTAGATCTTTCTTTGCGACCGCCCACTTGAAAATTCCGGTCGGTCCATCGGCTCCGGCAAGGACGCCCATCAAGGCAATCGTGAGGATACTTGGCAACGGGTGCAGCCGATTGATCGTCGATCGAGGATCTTCCAACTTTTCAAAATGACAAACGACTTCACTAAGCCCAATACTAACATCTGACCGTGGCATGAGTTTCTTTCCATAGCATGCGATGACAATTCGTATGCTGCGGAGGTATAGGGTGTGGCTGGCATCCCGCCGACTCCCGTAACCGACAAAAAACCGTTTTTCCCAGCGTTTTTTGATAAATTCAATATGTTCGACGACAGTTGTGAGTTAGCCAGAGCGCCAAGCGAAACAAGGCCTACCCCGTAATCGATTAGATCTTGGTTTCTGGTGCTCATTGAAGACACCCCAGTCGCCAGCATTTTACCCAAACCGCCATTCATTTCTTGGCGGGATGCCAGCCACACCCACCTCTCTTTGCTTCACACGGGTGCAATCGGCCGGGAAATCATCAATAGCGATCACTTCCCTATTGTGTCAATTCTGGTTCATCGACAAATGAAGTGCGCGTCGTAAGTTTCAGTGTGGAGTAGGGTTTACAGAGAGTGGCCAAGTCGGTCTGATGAGCAGTGTCTAAATCTGACTTATCAGGAAATCCGAAATGACCACGCGAGAATTGTACAGTTCGATAGGCGTTTCAGGCTACGAGCATGAGGGTTGTTGGCGAAAAGACGGGATATTTCATATCCGCATGGAAGCCCCGCCATCGTGTCACAAGTGTCCGAAGTGTGGCAATCGGGAAGTGATTCACCGAGGGACGTTTACTCGGGTTGTGCATGCCGCTCCGATCGGCAAAGACAGGACAGTCTTGTTCATCAAAGCCCCGCGACTGGAGTGTCGGCTTTGCGTACAAGTGCTGAATGCGGTTCTGCCGAACGTCGTCCCTCTGTGCAATTACACAAAGGCCTTTGCTCGCCATGTGGTCGATCTGCGCAAGATGATGACCATTCGGGATGTGGCTCAGTATATGGGCGTCAGTGATACGATGATTCGGAGCATCGACAAGAAGTACCTGCAGAAGAAATTCTGCAAGCCACGTCTGCGAGATCTGGAGATCATCGCGATCGACGAAATCTACGTTGGCAAGAAACACAAATTCTTTACCATTGTGATTGACTGGACGACCGGAGCGATCGTCTTCGTGGGTGAAGGAAAGGGTGAAAAGGCCCTGAAACCCTTTTGGAAACGGCTTCGCGGCTCGAAGGCCAAGATCCAGGCGGTGGCCACTGACATGGCCAGTGCGTACTACTCGGCAGTGCTGAAAAACCTTCCGAATGCGAAGCACGTGTTTGATCGCTTTCATATTGTGAAGCTGATGAATGAGAAACTGACAACGCTTCGTCGCGACCTTCAACGCGAAGCCGACCAGATGGGCCGGAAAGTTCTGAAGGGCCTTCGCTGGCTGCTGCTGAAGCACAATGAGGATCTGGATGTAACCAAGAATGAACGGGCGCGGCTGATGGAAGCGCTCCACCTGAATCAATCGCTCGCGATCGCCTACTATCTCAAAGAGGATCTCGGTCAGATATGGCAACAATCCAACAAATTGGCCGCTGGTGTGTTCCTTGCAGACTGGTGTGCCCGCGCTCGGGCATCCGGCATCAAGGTCCTCCAGACGATGGCCAACACTCTGCAAGGACACAGAACCGGGATCCTCAACTGGTACGACTTCCCCATCTCGACTGGCCGACTCGAAGGCATCAACAATAAGATCGGTGCCCTCCAAAGAATGGCTTATGGTTACCGCGATCATGATTACTTCATCGCCAAACTCTATGCCCTCCATCTCGCGAAGTTCGCGCTCATCGGATAATCACTGATTTCTATGACGCGCACTTCATTTGTCGATGAACCAGTATTTGTTACATTGGCCAGCTTCCTGCAGTCACTGAATTACCCACTGCACTTTAGACAAAAACTTTACCGTCCGCGCGGAAGGAGTGTGGCTGGCGCAGTCGGGGGCCGTGGAGTTGTATTGAGGCAAGCTTGCGGAAAAGGCAGGAGGCAGCTGAGCGAATCGTATTGGTCAAGTACACACGCTGATCAGGTCCTTGATCAGCGACTTGAATTTCCGCAGGTTTGGGGTTGAAGGCAGAGTCGCCAGAAATTGTTTTCCCAGCATTTCTCGGGCGATTGTGGAGCGGCGATCGGCGTGAGACGGACGGCGGTCGGGGTTATCCCACGGACGGTGGCTGCGGTCGGTCAGCTGTGGTTTTGCGACATCCCACGAGCACAACTCCACCAGCGTGTACATCCATTGATTCAGATGCCAGCAGCCGATGTTCGACCAGATGTTGCGAACCTGCTGCTGACCGGCTCCCCAGATTTCTTTCACGTCATGAAAATGTTCTTCGATCGCCCATCGCGCGGCAACGGTCTCCAGAATGTCGCGGACATCGACATGTGCATCGGTGCAGAAGTAAGCCGCCCAGCCACCATCGTCAAAGCGCACGATCACAACGTGGATGACGCCGCTCACAAGGCGCGAAGTCGCCAGGAAAGATTTGTACTCCCGCGTCACCATGGCACCGCGACATTGATACGTCATCGATTTCCAGCCGTCCGCATGGGTGGCAAGCTTTGCAAGGCTGATACGATGGAACCCATAGATGCGGTGTGCACCGCGCTGACGGGACTTTGGTTCAGGTGGCAGATCAAACAGACAGGCGTCCTTCCGCAGGCGACTGAAGACGACGACTCCCAGATCTGTCAGCGGCTTCAACACGGGTCGCCCCGCATAAGCGCCATCGGTCACAAGCCAGATTTTGCACTCGATGTCCAGCGAACGAACAGACGTTACGAACCATGTCACGAGACTGACCGCCAGTTCCAGTTTCGTGCGGAATTTCCAGCCATATTTCGCTGCCAGCGAAGGCACGTCCTTCTCGCGCACATACATCAGGGATCGCAATGGAAATGCGATCACTCCCCACAGCGGATGCATCCCCAGGAAACACAGCGACACCCAGTTGTGTCCGTACATCCATTCGCCATCGGCCGGACCGGCCGTTGGATTGTGATGCACGCCCGCGCCTTCGACATACCGTCCGTATCGCTGCGTTGGCGTATCATCAACCGCAACGATCATGTGACCATCCGGACCGGGGTCAAACTTCCTGACGACAGCAACCAGCAACGGCAGAGCCAGCAACCGTGTGTTGCGTCCGACGCTGATCAGGCAGTCATAAAACCGATCCCAGTCATCCTGCACTCCGGCGGCCATGAACCATGAGGCTGTCACGCGACGGTCATCGGCCAGCATCATCCCGGCCATGATAATCGAAAGTCGAAACGCCATGCGGGCATCCAGCATGCTGGCCATCGTCTTAACCAGATTCGCCATCGCGCCGGTCAGCGGGACCTTCGCCTTCGACGTCTTCTTTCGCTGAGGATTCGGTGTGTCGAGTCGCTTTCGCTTGTCATGCTGCGATGAACGGCTCGTCGGCTTGTGCTGCGCTTGCGGACGCTTCGACTGTTTCTTACCCTTAGCCATCCGTGGCTCCTTCGGTGTTTTAGAAGCTTGGTAACTCCTAATGTGCGCGCTGGCCTTGGGTCCGTATCGAGCGGACATCGTCTGCAAGGATACGACGGACGGCTCGCTCGTGCTGATCGAAAACCAACTGGAGAAAACCGATCATACGCATCTGGGCCAGTTGATGACATACGCTGCGGGGCTGGATGCGGTCACGATTGTCTGGATTGCGGAGCGATTCACGGAAGAACATCGCGCGGCTCTGGACTGGCTCAACGAGATCACGAGTGAGAAGGTCAGCTTCTTTGGACTGGAGATCGAACTTTGGCGGATCGGAAACTCTCCGATCGCACCAAAGTTCAATGTCGTCAGTAAACCCAATGACTGGACCAAAGGTGGCGGCGGAGGTGGTGCGGGAACGGTTGTAATCACTGAGACGAAACAACTTCAACTGGAATACTGGCGTGCTTTTCGTGAGGTGCTCGCAGAAAGAAAGAGCAGACTCAAACCTCAGAAGGCGTATCCGCAACACTGGATAAATGTTTCCATCGGACGAGCGAATTTCCACATGTCAGCAATCGTCCATATCGCCGAAGAGCGGATTGCCGTTGAGTTGTATATTCAGGGGCCGGACGCCAAGAGGCACTTCAAACGTCTGGAAGAGGACAAAGCGGAAATCGAACAGAAAATCGGCCAACAGTTGGACTGGCGCGAATTGCCGGAAAGGGAAGCCTCTCGGATTCTGCAAATGCGTCCCAATTCGAGCATCAAAATCACTGAACTCTGGCCAGCGCAGCACAATTGGATTGCCGAAAGTCTGGAGAAGTTTAACTCAGCTTTCCGCTCGCGAATCCAGGACTTGCCATTCGCATACGGCACTGACGAAAAGGTTGAAGAATGAGCGGGGAGTGGAGCGTGGCGGGTCTTCATGAATTTCGCGACGGCGCGGAGAACGAGTGAACACTGAAATCTCAAACAACCTCCGAGAGTGGTTGTAAAGTCATGATTGTCGTAAACTGCCGAACATGGAACAGCGACGCATTTATTCGAAGGCTCCGATCACTGAGGCGATCATCGACCTCCGTATTGCTGCGCGCGCCGGAATCAACCTTGAGCAACTACGTCGATTATCTGACGAAGATCAGGAACGATTCCCACGTATCGATCCGATTTTTGAAACGACGGGGAAACTGCAGGTGCAACCTGGAATCTCGGCGTCCGCGTCGGCTCATCAGAATCAGACTGGGTTTCGGGCAATTTCTTCCGACCAGAAGGTGGTTTGCCAGCGTCAATTGTCCGGGTTCACTCTGAGCAGACTGGCTCCGTACGAAAGCTGGGAACCATTTCGTGATCTTGCCAGGGAATTGTGGGACAGCTACCGTACCACCGTTGGGTGTGAGGCTGTGACGCGAATTGCCGTGCGATATGTGAATCGAATCGATATTCCGGAATCTCCGGTGGAGTTGAAACAGTACTTTCGAACATCACCGGAAGTTTCGCCGGACCTCCCTCAAATGATGGAAGGATTCTTCATGCAGATTCGATTGCCGCAATCGGACATTGCGTCAACGGCTGTTCTGAATCAGACCATTGTTGCATCGGACAAAGCTGGTTGTACGCCTGTTGTGTTGGACATTGATCTGTTTCGAGATCATGCCTTGCCGAACGATGAATGTGAACTATGGGACTTTTTTGAAGTATTGCATAACCGTAAGAACGAGATTTTTGAGGCATGCATCACCGATGCTGCACGGGAGTTGTTCGACTGATGGCTGTTGCTGATTTACCACCACAAGTTTCTGCCACCTTCCAGGAAGTCTGCACGTTCTACGAATTGGAAGGCGACAGCGGTCGTCGTCTGTTGGACGAATTCAGCACAGCAATGGAGCAATGGCATCATCGCCCGGGTATGTCGAACAAATCCTTCGGCGATTCTGAATCGATCACTCATCTTCCATTTGAAACAGCCGGAAAAATCCGTGTCCGTTTCAAAATGGCAGGAAAGATGACGCCGCGTGTCATTGATGCTGCAGGGACCGGCGAAGAATGAGCATTCAATGGTGGCAGTCAGTGAATGGCCGTCCCCTTGCTCAGGGCGACCTGTTGCCGAAATGTCTACTGCCTGTATTTGCTGCCCCGCAAGCGACCGACGATCCGGAAGATGCTCAGGACATCGATGTTCTGACTCAGCGACTGATCGTTGGGACGCAGAGTTGCGATCTGGAAAACGAGAAGGTCAAGTTTGTAGCGCTCTGCCCCGTTCACACACTCGATGAGTTCGCGGTTCAGAATCCGCACTTCCAAAAATTAAAGAATTGGGAGTCTGTTCGAAAAGGTCAGGTACAGGCACTGCACATGATGGCCTGCCCCGATTTCCCGGAGACCAATACACGGTCCGTTGTCGTTGACTTTGGGCACATCGTCAGTCTGCCGATTGACTACCTCGAACATCATGCTGCGTCGCTTGGAAATCGCTGGAGGCTCGATTCTCCTTTTCTTGAGCATCATTCACAGGCATTCGCACGTTTCTTCATGCGTGTCGGCCTTCCATCTGGAATCGCTCAATTCACCTGACTTGATCGACATTGAGGCGAACTGCAGATGACATCGCAAACCTTCATCTTCGAATGCAGTAGTGGCCGCGAACGAGTCCGCCATCGTGGCCATGGGCAATGATAAGCTGAAGGTCATTGCTGCCGAACTCATCAAAATGGTCCGGAAGAGTGTGACGATCGACTGGAACCTGCGAGACGGTGCGCGCGCCAAGATCCGCGTGATCGTTAAGCGCATCCTGAACAAATGGGGCTATCCTCCAGACCTGCAGGACGAAGCCGTGAAAACGGTTTTACAGCAGGCGGAACTGCTGTGCGCGGACTGGATGGGGGATGACGCTTCATTGTGAAAAGCCACACTGGTCAGGCAGTGGAATCCTGTTTCTGTTCGATGGTCTCTCTGATACTGTAGCATTCAGCGGTGCGGGCCGTGTTCGCGACGATGAGTTCGGCGAGCAGGCCGAGGGGTTCACGGGGCCATCCCAACCAATGAGTAGTGGAGGAGGAAGCAGAAACTTTGCCGCGCTGCCAATGACCTCCGCGATACACTGCCACCCAAACATCTGCTTTTGCTGGTGAGCTTTTGGCTTGGGGTCTTTCAAACCCTTCAATTCGAGCGCCCATTCGAAACTCGTTGACCATCATGCTTAACGCGGGCTTCGCCCGCACCCCAGAGGCGAGGTGTCGCGACTTCGCCGCTCCCCGGACACGGATGTGTTGCGCGCGGAACATCCTGTCAAATCGCAGTCGTGGCATCCTGCCACGAAGGTTTTTTCGCTTATTGCCAATTCCGAAGGCTGGTTTGTCGTATTGCAAGGAAGGTGGGCGGTCGAAGACCGCCCGCCTTCGGACTTGGCCCCCGGAACGGCGCTCAGGTTGCACCTCTGCAGAGCCTTATCCTCCGTCCGGGTCGGGAGCATTCTGGCCATGCCACGGCTTTTAATGCAACCGCGCGCCTTGCCAAAATTCTGTGTGGCCGCGCCTTTGCCGGTTTGTGATCGCGTTCTCTGAAGATCACTTTATTGAGGCCATTGAGTTCCTCAGAACAAACTCTGCGAAAATCGGCGAGTGATCCGACGCGGGATGGAAAACACGGCGTACTACCCTCACGATGATGTTATCACACACTCATCACAGGGAGCACGCCGTGCAGTTCGCCAAACGATTTCTCGAAAAATTCAGCAGCCTCATTGTGACAGTACTGTCGTGTTTTGACAGAGTCATTTTCAAGGGTTATTTGCCGTTTCACAGCGAAGCAGAGCTGAATTCCTGGGTGGACTACACTCTGCGAATCCGCCGCGTCGATTTTGTCACCCAACTGGAAAAGCGATCGGAAGAACTGGTCGATCACGCCAAAGCCTTTGCTGCGAAGGCTGATCGTCCGTACGAATACCGGCAGGGCAGATTTCGCAAAGAGAAATTCATTCAGGACATCATTCGCAGGGACAATCTCACCGAGGGACTGGTCGCCGTGCTGTGTACTCAGGAAACGTGCCGCAGCATCAAGCTGGCCTATGCCGACAAGCGGCCGCGTCTGATCTTTGCGAAACGTCCGCAACGCGTGCTGTACTACTATGTTCTTGACCGCGATTTCGGACTGATGTACATCCGGCTGGAAACCTGGTTTCCCTACACCATCCAGGTGTACGTGAATGGACACGACTGGCTGGCGCGACAGATGCTCAGACGGAAAATGGGCTTCGTGCAGCGGGACAATGCGTTCACTCAGCTGGATGATCCACAGCAGTCTCAGCAAATTGCGGATCAGTTCGCTCAGATCAACTGGGTGAAGCAACTGTCGAAGTGGGCTCGCCTGGTAAATCCGCATATCGACAAAGGCGGCTGGTTGCATGGAAAGGATTACTACTGGGTCACCGAACAGGCAGAATATGCCAGCGACGTGATCTTCAAGGATCGCTCGAAGTTGAGGGACCTTTATCCGCGGCTCCTGGATCATGCTGTGGTGAATTTCTCAGCGAGCGATATTTTAACGTTTCTGGGTCGGAAACTGACCGGGAATTTTCTCGGCGAGGTTCTCACCGACTGCAAGAAGAAACGTGAACCCGGTGCACGTGTGAAGCATCGAGTGAAAGAGAACTGGATCAAAATGTATGACAAATTTGGTCTGGTTCTGCGCGTGGAGACGGTCATCAATTCTCCGCGTGAATTCCGAGTCCGTCGAAAGCGAATTCGGAAAGGGCAACCAACAATGGTTTGGTGTCCGATGAATAAAGGCGTGACCAACCTGCCGAGTTATCAGCGGGTGTGCCGCGCCGCCAACGACCGCTACCTGAATGCGCTGTCCGTTGTGAATGATCCGACGCCTGCCTATCAGCAGGTCGCCGATCTGACAGAGTCGAAAACTCATCAAGGTCGCCGCTATGCCGGCTTCAACCCGGCCCGCAAAGACGATGTGCGTCTGTTCCAGGCGGTGCTCTCCGGAGCTCACGAGTTGCGTGGCTTCCACAACTGCGACATCCGTGAATCTCTACATGGGGTGGTTCGCGATCCGACTGAACGTCGTCGCCGTGCCAACGCCGTGTCACGAATGCTGAAACGCCTGCATGTCCGAGGACTCATCGCCAGGATCCCCAGAACTCGCCGCTGGAGAGTCACCTCACGAGGACATTCGCTTCTCGGCGCAATGATCCGACTTCACTACCACGGAATACCTCTTGCTGCATAAAATCATGCGCGCACCGTGCGCTTATGAAACAGAGTAAGACTCTAAACACTGGTAAACTTAAGATTCAGAGACTTGACGGCAGGAGATTACGACAATGAGCATCAGAGAAATTGACCTCACACGATTCAGCGAATTTGCCCGAGAACAGATTCAGTCGGGACGAGCCGACGTATCACTCACGTCGCTTGCCGAACAATGGGAACGCAGACAACAGGCAAGCGGAACATCAACAACTGCCGTACATCCCGATCGACAGGTGGCCAGAGCCCGCGCCTATGTGGATGAACTTGCCAGTCAGCAGGGAGTCACACCCATTCGCAGCGTCTCCGATCT
Source organism: Planctomycetaceae bacterium (assembly GCA_037719765.1). GTDB lineage: Bacteria > Planctomycetota > Planctomycetia > Planctomycetales > Planctomycetaceae > SXXK01. The sequence continues at coordinate 25,095 of JBBJME010000033.1, read as the reverse complement.
GCGTTTTGATTTCCTGAATTCTGAAGCAGAGCTGGACGAGTTTCTTTCTGCTGTCAAAGCCGGACGCCACGAAGAGTCTGTCAGGGATCCCCTGAATGACTGATAATGACATGAACGAAAACAATCCGATGCGACACGAATGACTCTTCCATTTTTGCAACTTCGTGTGCTCGACCGTAGCCAAAATTCATCTCGAATTGCTGTCGCGGGATCACTTGTTTAAGGCTTAGTCTGGGACTGGACACGGACTTCTAAATCAGAAATTCTCTTCGCAACAAGCGTGAAAGGCGGGCTGAGCTTTCGAAAGGATGCTTCAGCCCGTCAACGTTTCAGCGATCGCGCGAGCGCCGGTCAGGCAGTGGAAACCTGTTTTTGTTCGATAGTCTCTCGGATACTGTAGCATTCAGCGGTGCGGGCCGTGTTCGCGACGATGAGTTCGGCGAGCAGGCCGAGGGACAGGGCCTGGCCGCCGAGCAGTGACGCAGCAATCGAATAGGCCAGAAGCGGGCGATTGCCGATTGGCACTGCGGGGTGAATGATGCCCGTTTGCATGGCGATCCAGAGCAGGCTTAGATATCCAAGTCCCAGCATCCCCAGCATAAAAAATCCCAGCCCGACACTACCCATCGCGTGCAGTGGACGACGGCCAAAGCCTGTCAGGAAACTCACCGTCAGCAGATCGAGCAGACCGCGAATAAAACGACGTACGCCGTATTTCGAATGACCATGCTGCCGAGGACGATGGTTCACGGCGACTTCGGCCACCTTGAATCCGCGTGCATGCGCCAGCACGGGGATAAAGCGATGTAATTCGCCATAGATCTGAACTTCCCGGGCGACCTGGGTTCGAAACAACTTCAATCCGCAATTGTGATCGTGCAGCTTCAGGCCGGTCATCGCGCCGACCATCCAGTTGAAGACTTTACTCGGATACACTTTGTGCCATGGATCCAGCCGACGTTCCTTCCAGCCGTTTACCACATCATAGCCCGCACTGATCTGCCTGAGCAGTGCCGGGAATTCTGCCGGGTCATCCTGCAGATCGGCGTCGAGCATCAGGATGAGTTCACCGGCGGCAATCTTCATGCCGGCCGTCAAGGCGGCGGCTTTGCCAAAATTACGACGCAGACGAATTCCGGAGACAGGTGCAGCGTTCGACTCGGCCGACTGAGACAACTGCGTGATGACTCGCCAGGATTCGTCCGTAGAACCATCGTCCACAAGGATCACTTCGAACTTCCTGACGGCAGTGCCGATACCGGTGTTCAGTTCATCTACGAGCTGAACCAGACTGTTCTGTTCATTGAAGACCGGCACCACGACAGAGAGGGCAGGGCGGTTCGCCGCTGGAAGGCTTTGGTCGTTCATGGAGGAGATCGCTTCGACTTCAAAACGCGCAGAAATCAGTTTCCTGTCGGTCGGACCACTCTCCGGAGCAACGCGCTGTGGCAACCAGAACAGGTCTCACTTCGGCGGTTCCGGCATCAGTTGAATATGGCCGTCGCAGTGTTTGCAGACCACCTTGTTACCAATATATTTCATCCCGGCACGCAGTTCATTCTTACAGTGCGGGCATTGAGCGTAGAACGCATTGATGACCACCAGCGGCGAGTACGTAAATGGTTTGCTGCAGTGTTTGCACTGTACCTTCAAGTTGCGGTACTTCGTATGAATCCGCAGTTCTTCACCGCAACCGGGGCAACTGACATAATGACCTTTTGGCGATGCGGCAGCGATCACGGCAAGCTCCGGCAAGGGTACGAACAAAGGTATCTCGACGCTGTCTTCCGTGAGTTCTGAATTCAACAGCGCGCGGCAGGACTGACAGTGCACGACACGTGCCGGCATGAAATCACCGCACTGAGGACACGGACCTCCTGGCCATGCTCCATTCATCGAAAATGCCTTAGACTAAAAAGCTTTCGTTTGCGGTCGGCTAAAAACCACAACCCGGATCGGTTTAGCATGAATCTTAACGCAATTCAGGTGTCGTTGTCATTGGTGGATCTGCTGAATTCAACATCCGAGTCGGATCGGAGAAAACAAAAAGTCTGAAAAACAGCCTAAAACTCAGGAATCCGGTGGTACGGCAAGTCCCCTTGGATGGTTGTCAGGACATGTCACTAAGTGGTACTATGAGATCCTCGTTCGGTGTCTCATCGACTTGTTACGAGCGAAGTTCGGCACATCTGAGGATCTCGACATGAATCGAAGAAAACTGTTAGCCGCAGGCATTGGTCTGGGGACTCTGGCACTCACATCGAAATCATCGCAGGCTGGTTGTGATGATGAGGAATGGAAGGCAGAATTTACGGGACCGGTCTATTGCCCAATTTACCCATACATGTTTTGCGGAAGCTATACGCTGTATTATGCCGTTCAAAAAGTTGGCACCGTTTGCAACGCAAATCCCGCATCGTTGGCTGGGCCAAATGGCTTGCCGTGCGGATGCCAAAGTACTTCATGCGTGGCCACGTTCAAGCGCGAGGAGGCGAAGGCAACCAGTGCAGTCGTTGGTGATCCGACACATGCACACAAGGCATTAGGGAAACTGGGAATGAAGAAGCGGCCAAACAAGAAACTGACATTTGCTTCTGGAGCCAATACTGTTGGCGGGGGCGCTGGAGGCGACCCCAGCTACGTTGTGAGCTTCAAGGACGCCGACATGCAGGATCGCGTCGCTCGCGTTTATCAAGTGGATATTACGGCATCGCAAATTGACAAAGAAATGTTGACGGAACTTGGGATTGATCCGAGTGTCATAATTGATAAGACCTTTTATGTTGGACACGAGGATATCAAAGCTTCGGGGGATGTGCTGGATGATCCAGCAGCAAGGGGGGTCCGAGATCAGAAACACACTTACAGAGTGACGGCGACAATTGAAGGAAATACCACGGAGTTCTTAGTCGTCATGAAACGGCCATAAGTTATTCCCGGGAAAATGCGAGAGCGGAATGATGTCGAAATTCGCGATTGCTGAACACTTTACTTTGTGGCGAAGCCTGTTTAGGGCGAACCAGCCATCGCACCGGGCTTGGCGCTTCGCACGCAGCGGAAACCCAGGCCCGGTGTGGTTGTTTCGATATGTTGTTTGACTCGCATGCGCGGGCCGATCTGCCAGTCTGCCCCAGCGGGTTGGCCTGCAATGACAGAACTGCTGCCTCCACGAACAATTCTTTCGGTGGCGAGCAAGGTTGAAGCCTTAATTCCCACCGCCTCCTGGGCCGGATACGGAACAGGCCACGTGGAAGTCCATTCGGCCAGATTGGAAAACAGGCCGAAAACCGGCGGAGATGTGTCGAGTCGATCCCAGTCGGGACTCCCTTGTTCCGCGAACGTCCAAGTCGCCAGCTTTTCCGCATTATTTCCCCATGGGTACGCCTGATGGCCACGGCTTGTCGCCGCGAATTCATATTCAGCTTCCGTCGGCAATCGCTTGCCAAGTTTTTCCGCCCATAATACGGCTGAGTCATAGCTGACAAATGATACAGCCCGATTTGAATCAGGCGGTTGCTGCCCCATCAACTTCAAGGCAAACGGCAAATAACGTTTGTGGTCTGGATCCAGTTCCAGCACGTCTTTGACGTTGATTTCACGCGTATCAAGGTAATAGGAAGAAATCGGGTGAGGATGAGGCGGCACGCCGGGCACAGCCTCTGAGCCGAGAACAAACGAGTCGTCTCCTTCGATCAGTGCCATTCCCTCAATCACAGTGTCAAATGGCAATACAATTTCAGGAATGGCGGCAACTCCATCATCGCGAATCGACCATCGCGTATGGCGATAGGCTCCCGGCAGTCCCGCTGTCGGACCGGGAATTCGTCGATAAACTTCATGGAATGCATAGCCCGGTTCCTTCGGAATCGCCACAACAATGTAGTCTCCAGGCGCGAGGTCCAGTTCCAGGGGAGTAGGCTGTTTGGGTTCGATAACCTTTTGTCGCTGCGGCTCGCCGGTTTCAGGGTGGAGCGGATACAGCGTCAGAGTTGCTCCCGCTGGAACCGTAGTGAAGCTTGCGCGGCGTGTCTGAACTTCCGGGTTTGCGAATCCGGAAGATGGACGCGAGTGCCAGATCCAGAAAACTAATCCCGTGAGCAGAACACTGAGGACGCTGGCACCTGTGGCCAGAGCAGTCATGGGATAACGCCGTCCCCATCGCCAGGATTTCTCCATTGAACTGACTGGGCGAGCATGGATTGGTTCTCCCTTCAGAAAACGACCGAGATCATCTGCCATGTCTTTCGCAGTCTGATAGCGTCTGACAGGCTCTTTGGACATCGCTTTGAGGCAAATCGTTTCGAGATCTCGCGGCAGTCCCTTGTGATGCTTGCTTGGAGGATTCGGGTCGCTGTTCTGAATGGCATCCACCAGCAGTCTCAGCGAACCCTGGAACGGCTTGCACCCGGCGATCAACTCATACAGGACAACTCCGAGGGAATAGACGTCGCTCCGCCGATCTGCTGCATGGCCGTCACCACGAGCCTGTTCCGGCGACATGTACGCAGGCGTGCCGAGAATCTGCCCCGAGACTGTGATTGTGATTTCGCCGCAATCGTGCTTCGCCAGTCCAAAGTCGGTCAGATACAGTTTCCCGGACCGATCCATTAGGATGTTCCCGGGCTTGAGGTCGCGATGCACAATTCCCGATTCGTGAGCGTGATGAAGCGCCTCTGCTATCGTCAGTACCATCTCTGCCGACTCACGAGCATTCAACGCCGATTTCCACAAACGATTTGCTCATGACACTTTTGCTGGGATTATGAAAACACGAATTCCAGCTTGAGGTTCCCCAGCCAAGGGATTTTTGGGTGATCTTTACCCAGATTTGCCTCTTTCAGAATTGGGTTGTGCGAGCGGCGATCAAGGTACACGATAAGGCGATTTCCGGGTGCAATTTCAACTGCGCCAGACGTCTCCACGAACTTGCGATAGACCGCCTTGGGTTTGCTTAGATCGAAGCCGTGGAGCTGGTGCGCGAGCCAGCGATAGCAGCCGTTTGCAAGCACTGTCAGCACGGTATCAAGATCGACATTCAGACGCACTTCGCTCGACAGACAGTCCTGATGGAAAAAGTTCACACTCGTCCCCAACGCATCTTCAATGCCGTTCCGTCGCGCGTAGTTTGTCACTAGATCCCGCGCCGTGATTTTGACGTTATTGGTCAGGAAGAGCGTTGGATGTTTGCGACCCAATCCCGTCACCGCGACCTGTCGAATCTGTCCTTCGTAACCGGACAGTTTGATGAGTTCATCAACGTATCGAATCTTTTGATGGCGACGCTTTGGAATATCGATCACGGCATCGTGCCATGCACTTGCTGGCAAGTTCTCAAGACGCTTAAGAATGTTGCTGCCACGACGGCGAATCGTCACAAACGAAACATCTTTCTTCTGTGCGATGATCGATAATTCTTCGTACGTTGTGAGTTTCGAATCGAAGTACAACCACTGTGGATTCTTTCCCATCAGCTTTCGCCAGAAGTCGATAAAGCACACGGCTTGGCCAGACTGCTGCACACGGGTCAGATTTGCATTTGAGTAGCAAAATACCTTGCTTTTTTGCTCCATTGCAAAGAATGTCAGTAGGCTCGGACCGGCCTTTCCTCGCAGCGGCTGGAAGTGATTTTCGAGATCCGTTTCATCGCCGCGATGTCCAATCACATGAAAGTCGAGCGAGAAGGAATCGGCATCCGGAAACAGCAATGGCGACAACTTTTTCACCCAACGTTCCAGTAGCCGGACCTGATTGTCCCGGATCGTTTGATACGAATATTGAGTGGCATAACTCTTCTTCGGAAGGATGTTGAGTCCCGCAAACAATCCGAGCGCTTCGTCGCAGTTGAAGTCATCGATATGACTCAGCCGTTCCTTGTCGAGCAGCTTGAGTGTCAACAGACTGAGCATCGCATTCACCGCCGGAATCATCTGCGTTCCCGGGTAGTCTGCCGCAGTGACAATCTGATCAAATCGCATCTGCGCGAGCAGCGGTAGAAAGAGAAACATTCCTGCGTGCCGCGTGATAAGTCGTCGGCCTCGTTCTAGTGAAAGTGCTTGCACATCGGCGACAGGAATGTCTACCTCATCATCTGTTTGTGTAGATCCGAAACCTCGATTTGCTGAAACAAAAAAGGGGGGATGCCACCGACTTCATGCGTTTGGGAAAACTCACTGACCCAGTTTCGGACGGTTCCATAACTGACGTCAAATCGTAGAGCCACATCCTGCATCGATTCGTCGTCAACGAACACCGCGCGAAGGGCTTCATATCGTCGGTGTGTTGGTTGTTGTGGTGTCAAAAAGAATTGCGAAAAACGGCTGCCGTTCATGGCTCCCTCCCTGTGAATTTGTCATGAGCAAATTTCCTCCGGAAGCCATTATTATGCACACTAAATCTCATCCTCCTCAAAGACAAAATCACGCAAAACTCGACGAAAACCCGCCAGACTCGCGATTCAAGTTTTACGGCGAGCGAATTTAACATTTCCCAAAACAGCCGGTTTCAAATTTTTGCTCATGACAATTTTGACACAAAATATGCGAATTTGCAGGGGTTTTGCCTCAATTTTGCCTGAATTTGTCATCAGCAAATTGACTGTGGAAATCGGCGGTGAACTTGCGTTGCCGAAGTGCCTCTGCCAGATTCGAACCATCGACAAACTCACTGACGATGTAAGCAAATCCTTCCTGACTGCCGATTTCATGAACTGCCACAATGTTTGGATGCTTCAAACTTGCGGCCGCTTTCGCTTCCCGCAGAAAGCGAGACACCGCGTCCACGTCCAGTCCATCGGTGCGGGGAACCTTTACGGCCACTTTGCGGTGTAATTCTGTGTCTTCAGCTAACCACACTTCACCGAAGTAACCCCGACCGAGAATTTCAATCAGCTCAAATCGGCCAAGCGATTTTAAGCTGGACGGAATCTGAACCAGTGTTTGTTCTGCATCGCTGACTTTGCTTCCACAGGACGGACAGAAAATAACATCGGTATCCGATTCCGCCCCTACAATTTCTATTGGTTTGCTGCAGTGAGGACATTTGACTCGCACGATTCGTCACTCCGTTCCTTTAGAGAAGTAGCTGAGCACAACCGTATCGGGCAGTCCATTCAATGAATTCTGGGTCACTCCGTCAAATCAGGCCGGGCCTTGAGCGCCATCAAGTGCCGAAATGTTCGCAGATAGAGATGTCCATTCGCAACCGCTGGCGTCGAATGACTTTCCTCCCCGAGCGCGGTGCGTCCGAGTTCCTCGAAATGATCAGCAGCGCGCACGACGACGACCTCTCCGCTTTCTGTCAGACAATAGAGACGATCACCGATGCAGACGGGTGATCCGCTGAATCCGCCTTCGATTCTCTGAGACCATATTTCCTTGCCAGTCGGCAGTTCGAGGCATACCAGAATTCCTTTGTCGCCCCATAGAAACAGCATTCCGTTATGGACGACAGGGCAGGGGACATACGGCAGGGTCGTTTTGCGTTCAAACACAATCCGCGACTCAGCGCTCACCGCCGGATCGGTCTGGATGGCCGCAAAATATTTTCCAGTCCCGCCTTCGCCACACACCATGAAAATCAAACCGTCATTTTCAACAGGTGACGCGACTGTGCGATACGGGAGTTTTGGTGTTTGCCAGTTGACTTTCCCCGTGAGCAGATCCACGCCGGTGACTCCATTCGATTCGCTGAGACAGATAATCTGGGATCCACCATGACCGTTCGAAACAATCAAAGGAGTAGAATACGATGACGTGCCGCGCAGCCGTACCGACACCCAGACCGGTTCGCCGGACTCAGCATTCAGCGCGATCAGAGAGCTGGGGCCAACCTGATCGTTCGGAATGATCAACAGGCCTTCGTGGAGAATCGGCGACGCCCCAAGTCCGTGTTCACTGTTGTACGCTCGAGTTCGCGCCGCCAGATTTCTTCGCCATCGAAATTCCACGCCACGACCAGAAGCCGCGCGTCGTCCGCAAACATGACATAGACCCGTGTGCCGTCCATGGCAGGCGTGCTCGATGCCGCAGCTGTTCTTCTGGTGCTTCTTGCTCTCGTTCATTTTGATCGACGCCTGCCAGCGTTCTTTTCCTGAATCGGCATCCAGGCAATGCACGAAACGTTCACCGCCGCCTTCTGTGGCCGACGTCATAAACAACGTTTTCTCCCAGATGATCGGCGATGAGTGTCCGACGTGCGGCAATTCGATCTTCCAGGCATAATCACCGTCCTTCCAGGCGGAGGGAATACCCTTCACATCGCTGAGACCAGTCCCGTTGTCGCCGCGAAAACGCGCTCAGTTCTGAGCCAATGTCGGCGCAGAAAACAGGCTGCTGAGAACGCAGGCACTCACGAATAAGGACAGCCGACGCATAAAATTCCCTCGCTGAAAAACTCCGGAACTGGACCATTCCGCAGCACAGTACGACTTCTGAGGTTCGGATGCAACTTTCCGACCCCTGTGTGTTCGTTCTGAAGGGTGCATTTGATGTCTCGTAGCCCTGAACACAGGCCCAATGCCCAAGTGAGGGCGAGGATCCTGCCGAGCCGTGCATTTCTGCAGCTGTCGTCGGCTCGGCAGGAGCCTCGCCCTCCCGAGAATCAACATCAACTGCGCTCTCACCGGAATCCACGACCGCAAGCCTTTCAGAAGCGTATCAGCTCAGTCAGTGGAAAATCGTCCGCCCGTTGACCACACTGGTAGGCTGTGATCCCATTTACGCGCGTCAACACCCTGAAATTTTTACACCATGCCAGCCCCCCAAGTCCCAGTGCTGTCCGCCGACGAAATCGCCTTCCTGCTCACCTGGGACGGTGCGATCTGGCGTGATGTCGTTCGGCTGCGACACGGTCAGGTCACCACGATCGGCAGGTCGGCCACAAATCGCATTGTTCTGCAGGATGATGCGTGCAGCCGGAACCATTGCGAAGTCTTTTACTCCGCCGGCGAGTGGCGTGTGCGCGATCTGGGAAGTCGCAACGGAACGAACATCAACGGACACCGTGTGACTGGCGATACGCCGATCGAATCCAGAGATGTGATTGGCATCGGCGACTGTCGTCTGGCATTCACCACCAATCTGGAATCCGCCCACTTTTCCCCGCCGGATGTCGCCTCACCCGGAGATCGGGTGACTTCGGCGACCGCGACGGCTGTCGGTGCCGTTCAGGAACCAGCATTCTGCATCGCACGGCGATGCCGGAGTTTCTGACGGCAGGCACCGGGCGCCCGGACGCCAACTACGCATCGGAACTTGCCAAACTGTATCGGCTGGGTCTGGAAATGGGCACCGCCCGATCGCGTCAGCAGTTGACCGAAGTGGTGCTCGCAAATCTTGCCCGGGAAACCGTGGCCAGCATCTCGGCAATCCTGCTGGCCGGGCCAGACGCATCGCCGCAGCCGGCTCCGGCAGACTTACAGGTTGTCGCATACGAGAGTCGCAAAGATTTGCCCTATCGTCGAGTCTCTGACAATTTGTCACGCGTTGTGCTGTCAAAACGCGACGCCATTCTGGCGCGGGACGTGGGGGATCACAGTCAGTTGTCCTTCTTTGACAGCCTGGGTGAAATGAAAGCACTCAGCGTCATCTGCGCGCCAATCATTGCTCCCGATCGAGTCCTGGGACTCATTCATTTGTATTCCACCAATCCCGATAATCCGCTCGACAAAAACGATCTGGAATTCACGCTGGCCGTTTCGAATCAACTGGCGGTGTCGCTGATGCAGTTGCAGGAACGCGATTCACTGCAAACCGGACTCGCGCAGGCTCGCAATGAAAACCGCACCCTGCGCGCCCAGTTGACTGAAGAACAGGCGCTGATCGGCGAGACGTCCAGTGTCATCGATCTGCGTGAACGTGTGTCGCTGATTGCGGAGACGGATGCAAGTGTCCTGATCCGGGGAGAGAGCGGTTGCGGCAAGGAACTCATCGCCCGCAGTATCCATCACCAGAGTCCGCGTTGTGATGGCCCGTTCGTCTGCGTCAACTGTGCTGCATTGAATGAAAGTCTGCTGGAAAGTGAACTTTTCGGACACGAAAAAGGTGCGTTCACGGGAGCGATTGATCGCAAGATCGGACGATTCGAACAGGCGGATGGAGGCACTCTGTTTCTGGATGAAGTCGGTGAAATGAGTCCTTCGGTCCAGGCCAAGTTTCTGCGAGTTCTGGAAGGGGCGGCATTTGAGCGCATCGGTGGCCGCAAACCGATCGAGGTGAATGTGCGTATCGTTGCAGCAACGAATCGCGATCTTGAAGAAGCAGTGGAAGTTGGTGAATTCCGCAAGGATCTTTACTTTCGACTGCAGGTGGCGGAAATCACGGCCAGTCCTTTGCGTGAACGGCGCGACGACATCGAGCTGCTGGCGAATGCATTCCTGCAGAAATTCGTCAGAAAAACCGGCCGCGTGATCAAAGGATTCACAGAAGACGCAATGGAACTGCTCAAAGATTACAACTGGCCGGGCAACGTGCGTGAGCTGCAGAATACGATCGAACGCACCGTGATTTTGTGCCGCAATGAAATGGTGCGGGCCTCGGATATCCAGCTTTCGAGTCTTGGAAGCCGCGTCTCCGCACCTGCGGCGGATCGCTCTGAAACCGGCGAATATCGCGAATTGTCGATGGCCGATGTCGAACAGGAACATATCCTCGCGACGCTGGAGCATACTGGCTGGAACAAATCCAAAGCTTCGCAGATCCTTGGAATTGAACGCTCAACGCTGGACCGAAAACTCAAACGTTATCATGTTCCAAAACCACTGACCGATTGAAGTTCGCAGAGCAGATTTGGATGGCTATTAAGTTCCGTTGCCCGCACTGTCGCCAGTTCCTGGGAATCTCAGCCACGAAAGCCGGGACACTTGTCGATTGTCCAGCCTGTGGTCGATCCGTCCTTGTCCCCGGCGACGGCAGCGTGGCGACCAGAACGATACAGCCGTCGAGACTGCGACCATCCGAGCCTGCTCAGCGCGCTGCAGGAGTTGTCAGCGCTCGGTTCGCCGGATGTCGATGAGAGCAGACCGCCAGTGGTTTCGCAGGCTGATCCTCGCGCTCGCAAACTTCCCGCGGCTCGGGCTCCTTCCAGAGCCGAAGATTCTAACGCGATGTCCGATCGTGACGCGATGCGGATTATTCCGCTCACGAATGTTCATCCGGAAACAACTGCCGCCGTCAAATCGGAAGCCGCTTTGTCCGAACTTGCCGAGTTGCCAGCGGTCGATGATTCCGCACCGCTCGTCCTTCCCGAGTTGCTGGAACCTGACCTGACGTCAGCTTTGCAGGAACTTGCGGAAGCCGCCCCCGCCGTCCTGCCTCCCCCAGTGAAGCACTCGCAGTCAACTGCGGCGGCGCAGCCCCCATCTGGCCGGTTTTCCTGGTTGCCGCTGATGCTTGTGCTGCCTGCGTTTGCGGCAGGCTTACTTCTGGGTACGTTTTGGCAATCCGACCAGCATCCCGACGCGGCCAAAGCCGATCTAAAATCCACTGTCGCGACCGCAGCCGTGATTCCGCCACCTGCTGTCAGTGAGCGTCAACTGAAAGGCGTCGTACGCTTCGTTGATGATTCCGGAAACTCAGCCGCAGACGCAGGTGCCGTTATTCTGCTGTTGCCAACCGACAATACCACGCGGCTGAGACTCGACGCCCGACCGTTACGGGAATCTGCAGACTCCAAAGCCCGCCAGGCCATTGAAGCGGCGTTAGAAACACTTGGCGGTTCCGTCCATCAGGCTGACGAAAGCGGCACCTGGGCCGCAAACGTGCCGACAAACGTCGCCCTCAACATGATTGTGATCTCCCGCCACCGCTCAAGAACCGACAGCCAGCCCGTCCCCCCCGAGGTCCTTGAATCGCTCAGTCGCTGGTTCGATTCCCCCCTTCACATCACCGGGCGGCTGGCTGTCAGGCAATCACTTGTCCCCGCCGGATCGGGCAGCGACAATGAGCAACCGGAGTCGCTGGAGATTGAGTTCTCGTCGAAGCAGTGATACGGTATCCGACGTGGCCTAAGTTGCCAGCTTGCGATCAATAATCAATGGCAAGCTGGAAGCTTACCCTCTTTAAATCCGACAACCCACTTCGAAGGATGCTTTGATGCGAATTCTGTTCACCTTACTCGTCGGCCTGCAACTTACACTCCTGAGCTCCACTGCGTATTCGCAGAACGACTGGAAACCACTTTGGGCTGACGGGGCTCCCGGAGCGACGGGGACTACGGAACATGACATTCCGGCGATGCTTCCGTATCCGGCACTTCCCGACAAGGCGAACGGATGCAGCGTTCTGGTTTGTCCAGGTGGCGGATATGGAGGCCTCGCAATGGATCACGAAGGTCACCAGATTGCCCGCTGGCTGAACGAGCGCGGGATCGCCGCCTGGATTCTGCGATACCGACTCGGATCGCACGGATATCATCATCCAATTCAGAAGAATGACGTCCTCCGCGCAATGCGCGTGATCCGACACGACGCGGAAGCGTTGGGCCGGGATCCGCATCGCATCGGTGTGATGGGATTTTCAGCCGGAGGACACCTCGCATCGACAGCAGCCACACACTTCGACGCGGGTGATCCGGCTGCAGCCGATCTGATCGATCAAGTTAGCAGCCGACCTGACTTTGCGATTCTGTGCTATCCGGTCATTACCATGGACGAAGCATTTACACATAAAGGATCGCGTCGCAACCTTCTGGGAGAAGATCGTTACTCCGATGCGCAACTCGTGGAGCTGCTGTCGAACGAAAAGCAGGTGACCAGGGAAACGCCACCGACATTCATTTTTCATACAACCGAAGACCCCGTCGTGCCCGTCGAAAACGCAATTGAATTCTATTCTGCGCTGCGACGATCAGGGGTCAGCGCCGCAGAGCTGCATGTCTATCAGAAAGGTCGCCACGGAGTTGGTTTGGCGCAGGATGACGCGACTCTCTCCTCCTGGCCCGGGCGGTTGCACGACTGGCTGGGAAACAATGAATTTCTGAAGATGCAGTAACTGTGTTCGAAAAGTCTTCAATGTCATCAAGCAACTTTTCCTTCGTCATGATGATCGCCGTGCTGACATTGGTATCGATGGTCATGGCCTCGGAACCGACCCTGCACATTGTGCATTCGACACGTCAATCGGCGATGACCAGCGTGCGCGTCCTGTTGCCCGATCGGCTGCCGGAAGCCGGTGAGCCGCGGCTACCGGTCGTCTATGTCCTGCCGGTGGAGGCTGGCAACGGCACTCACTGGGGCGATTCTCTGGCGGAGGTGCAAAAGCACGATCTGCACAACAAGCACCGAGTCGTATGCGTGTTCCCGACGTTCTCAGATCTGCCGTGGTACGCCGATCATCCGGAAAATACTCAGCTGCAGCAGGAAGCCTATCTGCTTCAGGATGTCCTGCCGATGGTCGAACACAATCATCCGGTCTGCAAAGACCGCGAAGGCAGGCTGCTGGTTGGATTCAGCAAATCGGGCTGGGGTGCCTGGAGTCTGCCGTTGCGGAATCCGGATGTCTTTCACCGATCCGCTGCGTTCGATGCACCGATCATGATGGATGCACCCGGCAAGTATGGATCCGGCCCGATCTTCGGGACCGCGGATAACTTCCGCAGGTATCAAATCAGCAGCCTGCTGGAACAACGAGCCGCCGATCTCCGAAAAGAACCCTCGCGAATGATGCAGATCGGCAAGGGGAACTTTCAGCCAGAACATGTGCAGATCAGGGATCGGATGGAGACTTTGCAGATTCCCCACACATGGATCGAAGGCACGTTTCGCGAACATTCCTGGCACAGTGGCTGGCTTCCTGCAGCATTTGACTTGCTGACGGAAATGAGCCAGTGATCAACCGCAGCAGCGGAGCGTTCGGGAATGAGTACGTGAAGCACAATCACCCATCAGAGCTCATCAACAAATCACCTAAACAGAGCAGACTGCAACGAAACCGTGCAGTTTCTGTGGCCATGGTTCGCTGCAGAGGCATTTTTTTGCAAAGTGAGAGGAATTCCAAAATCTCCAGATGTCATTCATTTGTTGGTCGCGTACAAATGATCTTGGCGGTCGTCAGGGATTTTTTGCAATCTTCTGCTTTCCTGTTTGAACTTTCTTTGAATACGTTCTGGAGTCGGCAATGCTGAAAAAAAGTGGTTCTCGTTCTCGGCGTCCCCTCGGCTTTACCCTCATTGAGTTGTTGGTGGTAATTGCCATCATTGCGATCCTGATTGCGTTGTTGCTGCCCGCTGTGCAGCAGGCTCGTGAGGCCGCTCGTCGAACCCAGTGCAAGAACAATCTCAAGCAGATTGGCTTGGCGATGCACAACTATCACGACATTTTTAACACTTTTCCTCCGGCTTACATCACACGCTTTCCGAACACGGTGGTTTCTGGTGAGCCGGGCCTCTACAGTTGGGGTGCCTTTATTCTGCCACAGGTTGAACAAGCCAATCTTTATGCAACTCTGAATGTTGGTAATGTGCTGTTGGATCAGAATCTGGCAACAGCAGCGGGTCTTGCTGCCTTGCAGACTCCGCAGCCGAATTTCCGTTGTCCTTCGGATACCGGTCCGAGCCTGAACAACTTCAAGTCAACTTTGGCGGGTGCTCCAAACTGGTACAACCGCAATGCAACTTCGACCGGAACAAACGAAATCCCGATTGCTACTTCAAACTATGTGATGGTGGCAGGGACAGGATTCAGCACGACTCCTCCCGCAACACCTGGCACAACAACAACTCCGCCATTGGGTGTGGGTTTCTCAAACTCCAAAATCAACTTCCGGGACATCACCGACGGGACAAGTAACACACTGCTGGTAGGAGAACGCGCGTGGAAATACGGTCAGGTCATGGGCGGAGCAGCGACGGCGATAGGTTTCAGCGCTTCCGTTAATGTTCAGGACAATAGCAATGGTGTGAAGACCGCCGGTTTGGGGGCCATCGGAATTGCTTACAATGGTATTAACTGGTCGTCCACCAACGCTGACCATCAGCCACGCGGTTTCAGCAGTGTCCATGTCGGCGGGGCACAGTTTGCACTGTGTGACGGGTCCGTCCGGTTCATTAGCGAGAACATCGATTACACCGCCACAAACCCAAACGTGGATCTTACTCTTTGGGTCACATCTACATTCGCTCGACTAACAGCTCGTGCAGACGGCCAGGTCATCGGCGAATTTTAGTCACGGCCCATTGAATGGATATCGAGCCCGGAACCCCTTTGGTTCCGGACTTGCTTTTAGTTCATCGTGGCACTGGAACTTTCGGGCATTGCGAATGATTGTTGGTGGCGACAAATGGACGGCAAAAAGGGTTTGGATAAGGATCTGAAGAAAAATGATTGATTGTTTGAGGAAGAGCCGGTGGATCGCAGGCCTCCTGTTTCTGGGGGCGTTTGCGGGATGCGGTGGGAGCAGTGATCAGCCTGAACTTGGAGACGTTTCCGGAATTGTAACCCTGGATGGCGACCCGGTGATTGGCGTAAACGTCGTTTTCAAGCCAGACATTGGCCGTGCTGCAGCGGGCAATACGAATCTGGAAGGAAGGTATACGCTGGAGTATCTGGCTGGAGTGGAAGGCTGTAAGCTTGGCCCAAATACGGTAAGTTTTGATTGGCCGCCTGGGACTCCACTTGCGATTGGAATTCCTGCAAAGTACAGCGGCGCAGAGCAATTTAAATTTGATGTGAAGCCTGGCTCAAACGACTTTGACCTGAAAATGGAATCCGATGGGACTGAAACAGAGGTTCCGATGGAAGAAGAGTAGTCCTGGTGCATGAAAGTTGCATCTGACAGAGTTGGTTGTCTGTGGACTACGAAGAAGTCTGGAAGGACGGGATCTTAATCTCTGGTGGAAAGCACGACGACCATCTTGAGGTCGATGTCCAGGCGGAAACAAACGGCAACGGCAACTGGACAATCACGGTCACGCCGATGCACGCGTTTCCACTGGTTGACCACACCGGAAGGGTCACAGCCTGGAAACGGGGGTGCTGGCATGATGCTTTCACGATCACGCAGTTGAACTTGTAGTCCGGCGACACCTGCGGGACCCGCTGCGTGATGGATTGGATGCCAGCCGTCGGTGTCGTCCGCACTGCACTCGTCCTATCGCGAGCCGAAGTAAAACAACATCAATGCCAGCGAGATCTTATGAGTCATTGGCGGCAGTAAGTCGGGCATCGACATTAATTCGGGCACACCAGCGACTGCCATCGCCAAAAGCACGACAATCGCTTTGAAGTCTCCCCATCCCGCTGAGGCCCGACGACCCGTTCGGCTGCCAAACCAGGAACTGATGGTCCTCGCGATGGCACCGAGAGCATAAGCTGCCACAATTCCCAGTAGAGAAACCGCACGAGGTTCCCATAGCCGCTGTTGACGATACAGGAAGACTCCGAGTGCGATGAATGCCCCAACGATCAGAAGTCGGATGCTGTGACGAGGCAGGAACAGCGGATTCCCTTCCTGTTCCAAAACTCCTTCCTTCTGGATCCGGGCGAGCACTTCCGGAGGCAGCGATACGAACCGGCGTGACGTAAAATAGTGAGCCAATGCGATCAGAAGTGTCTCAGTCCAGACGAGATCCAGGTCATGACCGCGTGCGACGCTGAGAGTTACTACTGACACGACAAACAGCGTCAAAATCGCTCGAACACTTCCCACGGGTAGCCCGAGAGGTGGCCAATACTTCGGTGAGCCTTCTGGTTCCAGCGTCATCATTTCGCCTTTTTCGTTCGTGCGGGTTTCGTCCGTGAACTTGTCGATACATCAGATTCTGTGCGTGATGCATCCGGACAAATTCTTCTAACAGTCCGCGCCGATGCTGTCTACTGACATAACGTCCAGGGGAAAGCGGAAGCTTCAATTCAGGTCGGTTCTGCCGAACAGAATCGACTCAGTTCGCTGCGAACTGAATCCACAGCGCCCACCAGAAACGACCTTCTCCAACAGCCATCGCTCGTTGTCGGCAGTATACAGAACGCACTCTTTGAATGGATTGCCAACGCGAAGTGTGTTATACCGCACGCGGTTGGCTGTGGCTTGTTTAACCGCGTGCCCAGCGGGCCGCGTGAGCAGCGTCCCGCCAGGGGATTCCAACACGCGGGCGTTGCCCACGCGGTTAAACAATGTGCCATCCTCAACCGCGCGCGGCATAGTGTTCTATCTCCAGGTTGCCATGTCTTAACCCGATTCGCGGGCTAAAGCCCGGACTCCTGCACTTGCTATCCATCCTGAGAAAAACGGAAGGCAGCACCGTAATGACAGATTATGAAAAACTGATCGACAAGCTTCGCAAACTCGAAGCAGTTTTTTCCGGGACGAACTACGAAGGTGAACGCACTGCGGCATCGGTGGCGATCGACAAGATTCGCGAGAAACTGAAATCGATCGAAGTTGTTGATCCGCCGATTCAATACAAGTTTTCCATGAATGACATGTGGTCCCGCAAACTGTTTGTCGCATTGCTGCGGCGGTACGGCCTCACGCCTTACCGTTATCCAAGACAGCGGCACACGACAGTCGTGGTGAGTATCTCGCCACGATTTGTCGATGAAACACTGTGGCCGGAGTTTCTTGAACTCAGTAAAGTGCTCCAGGAATACCTGACAGAGATCACAGACAAGGTGATCGCCCAGAGTATTTTCTCCGACACATCCGAAGCGGAAACTCGCAACGAACCCGCACGACTGGAATCCAATTAAGAACGATGCTTGAAATTCCGCCATCCGGGGCTGCGATTCCTGTAGCCTGGACAATCTTGTCCGAGTCCTCGCCAGAATGCATCCCATGATCGGAAACTTTTTGAACAACAATATGCGTTGCTTTGACAACAATTTGTGTCCTTGCGACGGACATGAATGTCCATCCTACATACGAGCACGAGGAGTCAGACATGAAGAGGGCAGGGCAGTGGATCACGGGGTTAATGCTGGTTTCCGTTCTGGGCGGAGCTTTTATGTCCGTAGGCGCACAGGATCGGTCTCTGCGGGACAACCCGGAACTGGCGCTCTACTTTGAAGAGCAAGTCAGCCGCCTCGAAAAGGACAACGAACTGACTCGGTTAAAAACATTGGCCGAGTGGCAGGATGCAAAACCCGAACTACGCGAACAGCTTTTTGATATGCTGGGCCTGAGTCCCCGTCCGGAAATTACGCCGCTGCAAGGCGAGACGACGGGATCCACCGAAGAAGCCGAGTTCGTCGTCGAACGTGTACATTTTCAGTCACTCCCAGGACTGTATGTCACCGGCAACTTTTATCGACCTCGGAATATCGATGGCCCATTGCCGACGATTCTGTATGTCTGCGGTCACGGAAAGGTGAAGAAGGACAATGTCAGTTTTGGCAACAAGACGCATTATCATTATCACGGTGCCTGGTTTGCCCGCAACGGTTATGCCTGTCTGACGATTGATACGCTGCAACTGGGTGAAATCGAAGGCCTGCATCACGGCACATACAATCTGGATCGCTGGTGGTGGAATTCTCGAGGCTATACACCCGCCGGTGTCGAAGCCTGGAACTGCATCCGCGCACTGGATTACCTTGAGACACGTTCTGAGGTTGATGCACAGCGCATCGGCGTGACTGGGCGCTCCGGCGGCGGAGCCTACAGTTGGTGGATTGCCGCACTGGATGATCGCATCCGATGCGCGGTTCCGGTGGCTGGGATCACGTCGCTCCGGGATCACGTCATCAACGGCTGCGTCGAAGGCCATTGCGACTGCATGTATATGGTCAACACGTTTCGCTGGGACTTTGCCAAAGTCGCGGCACTCGTGGCACCCCGACCGCTGCTGATTTCCAATACAGACAAGGACACGATCTTTCCGCTGGAAGGTGTGATCGATATACATCGCCAGGTGCGGCACATTTATGAACTGCATGATGCTGCTGAGAATCTCGGTCTGCAGATAACCGAAGGTCCCCACGAGGACACTCAGGAACTGCACATTCATGCGTATCGCTGGTTCAATCGCTTTCTGAAACACGATAAATCAATGATTGAAAAAACGGCTGCAAAGTTTTTTGAACCGGAACAACTGAAAGTATTCACTCAGTTGCCGACCGACGAAACCAACACAACAATCGATGAAACGTTTGTACCGCAGGCGCAACTGACCGCGATCGACGATGTTCTCAAGGATCAGAACGCATGGTACAACAGCCGACTCAGCCAACTGCGTGAGCGATGTTTTCGAGCGTGGCCGGACAGTGATCCAGACTGGAAACCAGCGACAGAGACACGGCTTGAGTCACTTTCTGTCGAAGAATTTGACCTGCCTCAGCCGGAATCCTGGCAGAGAATCCGCATCCATTTTGAAAGTGAATTCCACGTTCCGCTGTATCTCGACGTGCTGTTCTCGAAAGAGCAAGTGCTCGATTCACTCGAAGACGCGGCAATGATTGTCAGCAACGGCAAAGATCCTGCGAATTCGATTCGCAGCGGACTGAGTTCGCCGTTGGCTCAGTCTGGCTGCATTGTGGTCTTCACCCCGCGTGGCATGGGGCCACATGCATGGCAGGGCGATGAAGCAAAGCAGCGCCAGATTCGTCGCCGATTTCAGCTGATCGGCACGACCGCTGACACTCAACGAGTCTGGGACATTCGACGCGCCATTCAGGTCACCCGCCAGGTTGGCACTTCACTCAAAGCACCGCCGGTGATACGAGGTGAGCAATCTCTGGAAGAACTGGTGATGCTGGCAACACTCTTTGAGCTGACGATAGGATCTCAGGGACTCATCGACGTGACGAATGACCCAAAGCAATGGCCCGACATTCTGAATCTGACGCGAACGATCACACCGCAGGAATTAGTGGCTCTGGTGGCACTCCGCAATGAGATCTCCGTCACGCCGGAATCCCTGGAAGTCGCAGCTTTCGCAAAAAAACTTGCTGAAGATCCACGCTGGCGAGCGGTGGGCGTCAGCCCTTTGGTACACCCACCTCGCTGATTCGTGTCCATTCGCTGTTACGGCAGTTCCATAAGGATGCGAAACGCGCCATGAGTCGGCGAATTGAGCGGACTCATCTGACGGAACGAGCTGGTGGTTTCTTCTGCAGGGCTGAAGATGTTACCGCCGCGAATCGGCCCGACTCCGGAGTAGCCGGACTCTTCTGCATCGGGGACCAGGCAACGTTCAAATTCGTTGCCGTGCATGTCGTAAAGTCCCCATGCGTTGGGCTTCAGACTTCGCGTCGGCTGCATGTCTTTGTCGGCAGTGGCTTCAAACCAGGCGTACTCCTTCAGGTGTTGCGGGTCATCGCCAAATGACCATCGAACACGACGTCCGCAGCGACAGGCGTATTCCCATTCCTGTTCTGTTGGCAGACGTATCGTGCGTCCGGTTTCACGCGACATCCATTCACAGAACGCGATCATGTCGGTATATGCCAGGCTCGTCGCCGGATGCTGCTCGGTGACGAATTGCGCGCCCAGGTTGTTCCAGAAGAATGCCGGTCCCTGAATCCAGCGTTTGACATTCGGTGATGCCGGATCCTGCCCCCAGCCACCTGCGCCGTTCTCTTCGGCAACTGTCGTATACCTTTGTGCCTCTGCAAACACTTTGAATTGTCCGACGGTGACTTCGGACTGCGACAGACAAAATCCTGTGTTCAGCTTTACGGCCACGGCATCATCGCCGTAGCGAAATTCGCCGGGCGGAATAAAGGTGAACGCAACTCCGTGAACTGTGGCGTTTTCTTCCAGCTTCAGAGCGTAAGCCCATTCCCTGCGATAGTCCTCGACTTCGCCTTCTGACATATCCGTCAGGATTGCGATTGTCGAGGGGGCGGAACCCGGCTGCGACCCATTCAGCAACTCCTGGTTGCCACGCATGACCACGGCAGCCACCACAATCGCGGCGATGCCAGGCAGCAGTACCCAGGGCAGGAATGCCATTGACGATTTTGAGCGGCTTGTTGCAGATCGTGACGCGGTTTCCTCAGCCGATTCCTTCGTGTTAAAACTCGGCATCAGTTCCGTGGCTTCATTCGCTTCCGTTGTCGCTCCACGGGACACGGCGGCGGGCTGTTGCGCAGGTATGATTGACATCGCCAACGGCTGCAACCATTCATTGTCATCTGCCGCCGTGACGCTGAGCGGCAACGTGATATCAGGCAGTCCGTTCGCCTTTAGTATTTCCAACTGATGCACCAGCTCGCGCATCGAAGCCATACGATCGGCGGGTTTCTTCGCCATCAGTGATGACAACAGCCGATCCATCAATTCCGGAACCTGCGGTGACAAATGACACAGCGACGGTATTGGCTGCTCCCGATGGGCGAGCAGCCGTTCCATGGCCGTGCCTTTTGCGAAAGGAGCGTGACCGGTCATCAGAAAATACAACGTGCAGCCAAGGCTGTAAATATCCGATCGCTCATCCGCCAGTCGTGTGTTCTGAGCCTGCTCTGGCGACATGTAATCCACCGTCCCCATGATCATTCCAGTCGTCGTCAGGTCTGCTCCGTGATCGATCTTTGATGCGGTCGGCGAGTTGACTCGCGCAAGCCCGACGTCAAGCAGTTTTACATTTCCTGAATCGTCGAGCAGCAGATTGGACGGCTTGATGTCGCGATGAATCACGCCTTCGCGATGAGCATATTCCAGCGCCCGCGCCGCCTGCAGTACAACGTCCACGGCGAGTGGCAATGAGAGCGGACCGTATTCTTTAACCAGCTCACTCAGATTTTGTCCTTCGACAAATTCAGAAACCAGGTAGCTAATCCCGTTCTGTTCACCGGCATCATACGCGGTGACAATATTCGGATGACACAATTTCGCGGCGACTTCGACTTCCCGCAGAAAGCGTTTGGCCAGCAGATCCGCCTGTGCAATATCCCGACGGAGCACCTTGACCGCGACCGTGCGTTTCATCCTTCGATGAACGGCGCGATAAACCGTGCCCATTCCGCCGCGACCGACCATGTCCTGCACGATGTACTCGCCCAGGATGAGCGGATCGTCGCTGCTGCGAAGCAGGGCGTTGACTTGAAACGACGTCAGCTTCTTTGCCGCAACAAGATGTTCTCCGAATGCGGTGGACGAAGAGTCCGAGGAGACTGAAATCATCCCGGCAGCAATTTCCTCCTCAGACAGCAGACGACTTTCGCGCAGGCGCTGTAGAAACACGGCCCACGAGCAGGGTAAGGCGGGTGCTGTTGATTCCCTCAATCCGCTCCACTGAGTCTTAGCCGACAGCGATGTGTCGGCGGAATCCCCTGCGGTATCCAGTGCATGCTGCAATGCCGTGCGATCCAGATCCGGCCAGCGCGTCAGATACTTCTCAAGATCGACCGTCACCCCGCGTGCCACCCGGTACCGAATATCAATCGCTGCCAGATGCTGGAGCAGGGCAGGGCGGATCAAGGATGCTGTCCCTGCAGCGGCCGCTTCGATGCTCGGCGGCTGTCCGAGTTTCCATGCACGCGTATATCGATCGCAGATTGCCTGGATCTGCACGATCTGTTGGTCAGTAAGTGATTTGTGCAGCCCATCGCTCACGAGTGGCAGGTGCTTTCGGGGTTTGCGGTCCGAAACCATTCCGGGGACCTGATGTTTTCGCTCAACCGCACAGCGAACACAACCATTTGTCGCCGTGATTTCCATGCGCGACACAAGAAACTGAGAATGGACATTGAAACGGTCATGGCAGGGATTGTTTGACCTTCCCTTGACGTTGTCACCGGAGCCGCGACACTTGTCGCACAGGCACCTGCTGCCTTGATCATATTGTTTATTAACTCAGGAGTTGTTCGATGTCGCAGCGTATTTTCACAGGTTTGGTTTGCGTCATGATTGCGTCATCCGCAGCGCAGGCAAAAGACTGGACTCAATGGCGCGGACCGAATCATACCAATATTGCAGAAGCAGGGCTGGAAGTACCCACGGAATGGAGCGAAACAAAAAACGTGATCTGGAAAGTGGATGTTCCCGGACGCGGCCATGCCTCGCCAGTCATCACGGGCAACACCATCGTTCTCTCCACCGCGGATGAACGAAGTCAGACGCAGGCAGTGATCGCGTTTGATCGCAAGTCGGGAAAACAACTGTGGATGACGCCGATCAGCCAGGGGGGATTTCCACCGGCTCACGAAAAGAACACACACGCCTCAGCAACTCCCGCGACAGATGGAACTCTGATTTTTGCCACGTTCTGTCATCACGAAAAAATCGAAGCCGTGGCCCTCGACTTGAAAGGCAAAATTGTCTGGCGAAAGGACGTCGGCGGATTTCGTCCTAAGCAATACGAGTACGGTTATGCTGCATCGCCCACGATCTACAAGGACAAGCTGATCATCTCGGCAGATTGCGACACCATCGCCTGGGTCAAGGCATTGAAAATCTCCGATGGCAGCGTCGCATGGGAACAGCAACGTGAAAAAATGCTCAACTGGTCGTCCCCAATCGTGGCCAGCATTTCAGGCCGTGATCAGTTGCTGCTGAGCGGAACTCATCAGATCGCAGCTTATGACCCGGCCAACGGGAAGCCGCTCTGGAGTACGCCGTGTCTGACGATGGCAACTTGTGGAACCTGCACCTGGGAGGACAATCTTATTTTCGCGAGCGGTGGTTATCCAGACCCGGAAACCGTCGCCGTAAAAGCTGACGGTTCGGGAGTTGCCTGGAAGAATAAGGTGAAGTGTTACGAACAGTCGATGGTTGTCCAGAACGGTTACCTGTATGCGTTTGCAGACAATGGCATCGCGTATTGCTGGAATGCAAAGTCAGGCAAGGAAATGTGGAAGCAACGACTGAGTGGCCCGGTGTCAGCATCCCCGCTGCTGGTCCGAGACACCATCTTCGCAACCAACGAGGCAGGAACAACCTGGGCATTCAAAGCCAATCCGAAGCAGTATGAACAGCTCGCTGAGAATCAACTTGGCAATTCGGCTTTTGCGTCCATGGCTGCTGTGGACGGTCAGTTGTTTATCCGAACGGCCAGAGGCGACGGGGCAGGGCGGAAGGAAACACTTTATTGTGTAGGGAGCAAGTAAGCACCGCTTGAGAAACAACCAACGGTAGCTCTGAACCACCGGCAAAACCTCCGTGGCCGCTCACGCAGGTTTTGTCAGGGGTTCTGAATTCTTTTCTGCCATTCACCGAATTGGATCTGATGTCTGGTGCCCATCCTGAGATTGTGATTATTGGTGCCGGTGTCGTTGGGCTCACGACCGCATTGAAGCTGGCGGAACGCGGCGTGTCCGTCACGCTTCTCGATCGACAACAGGTGGGCCGTGAAGCGTCGTGGGCCGGGGCCGGGATGCTGCCGCCCGGAAATCCTGAGCATGCCGTCACACCGGAAGCCCGACTGCGATCTTACAGTCATGGACTGTGGCCGGAGTTTGCAGCTGACCTGGTTGACAGGACCGGCATTGATACGGGTTATCACATCTGCGGAGCGATCGAAGTCTGTTCGCCTGATCAACAGGATGAGTTCCAGCAACACAACGCACAATGGCAGGCTGAAGGCATTCGAGTTGAACGCCTGTCAGGACCTGAAATCCAGCGTCACGTGGCAGACATGGATGGTCGGTTCGAGAACGCCATCTTTTTGCCGGACTTCGCTCAGGTGCGAAACCCGCGTTACCTGAAAGCGCTGAAGGCGGCATGCCTGCAGCGCGGCGTTGAAATTCTCGAACATGTGCATGCACTGGACTTCCGTCAGCGTGAAGATCGCATTTCAGAGCTGCGAATCGGCGCGCGCACGCTGCAGTTTGACAGAATCTGTCTTGCTGCCGGAGCCTGGTCTGCGTCGCTGCTGCAGCAATTTGGGTTTTCAATTCCCGTCAAGCCAGTACGAGGCCAGATCGTTCAGCTCCAGTTGCCGGCACAGCCGTTTCGATGCGTGATTGAACTTGGCCGACGTTATCTGGTACCGCGACGTGATGGATTGGTCCTGATCGGATCAACCGAGGAAGACGCTGGTTTTGCAAAGCACACAACTACAGAGGGCGTCGCCGGATTGCTGGACTTTGCAAAGTCACTGGTGCCTGCACTCGCGCATGCCGAAGTTGTGCATACATGGGCCGGACTGCGACCTGGATCTCCGGATGAGTTGCCTCTGCTGGGACCGGTGCCCGGATTCTCAAACATGTTTATTGGTGCAGGTCAT
>JBBJME010000182.1:0-14137 GCA_037719765.1 Planctomycetaceae bacterium | reverse complement strand
AATGTCTGTGAATGGTGTGCCTACTATTATCAGCCGGAGTAATACTGCGTCAGCGCGTCCATAAATCCTCCTGGCCCGGAAACCAGTTACGACCCGCTGGAACCCGGAATCATCAAACACGTGCAGCGTGGCGGATCATTCATGTGCAGTGATCAATACTGTGTCGGCTATCGCGTGAGTGCCCGCATGAAAGGCGAAGAAGACACCGGGGCCTTCCACACCGGCTTCCGCTGCGTCGTGACTCCGGACATGCTGCCAAATTACTGACTTGAAGTTCCTTAAAAGTTCTTGACGCAGGGTTCCCTCCTGCGGCAGGGAGAACTTCAACGGTCGTCGATCAACGAAAACAGCCGAATTTTCCAGGACGTTCGCCTGGAAAACGTCCCGGAGAAAGCAAAGTTGCCTGTTAAACAGGACGTTCCGTTGTATCCCGAGGAACTCCGGCAGCGGAGCGACGAGCAACGATCTTCTCAGCCACGAATCCAAGCGACACAGTTTCACCCTGGGCAGATTCGCTGTATCATCTGGTCGTGAGTCTGGCCACCCGTCAAACCAGTGTCATGGCCATCGGTATCTAATGGAGGTTCACCATGAACCGTTCGCATTTCTTCGCGATCCTGGTACTGCTCTCGACGATCTCGCAGGCATCTGCATTTGAAGACCAGACATCGCAGGCTGCAGGTCTGCCAGCGGACGGTTCAGGCCACGCGTTGACAGACAGGGAACAGGCCGCATCGCCGATTCAAGTTGGCATTCTGCATTCGCTCAGCGGCACGATGGCGGTCAGTGAGCAGTCGTTGGTGGATGCCGCAATGATGGCGATCGACGAAATTAACAAACGCGGCGGAGTCCCCGGACGCCCCTTGCTGCCAGTGATCGAGGATGGAGCGTCGGACGGGCCCACATTCGCTCAGAAAGCGGAGAAGCTCATCGTCGAGGACAAAGTAATGTCGGTGTTTTGGTGCTGGACATCGGCCAGTCGAATCGCCGTGCGGCCGTGCTTTCAACAGCACAACGCATTTCATTCGAACAATTTGTGGCAGCACGCAATGTCTATTTCGCGAATGTGAAATCCATGATGAGTATCATCTATCCGGTTGACCCAGCCGACAATGTGCCGACCGATCGCGAGGGGGTTCCATGAAGCTGATTCCCACCAGTGTTCGAGCCAGAATTGTGGCAATCACGGCGCTGGCTTCACTGATTGCTGCCGCCGCGATGGGATATGCTCACTATCGCACGCACCGTGATAGCTGCGAATCCAATCTGGCACAACTCCTCAGATTATCGGCATCCGAAAGTGCGACCCGCGTTGAGCGCTGGCTGCAGGATCGACGCGAACTGACGTCCAGTGTCGCAGGCAGCACCACACTGGTGGAAGAACTGCGACGGATTCGACAACTGACACCGGAAGATGATGAATACTTTCTGGCACTTTACCGGCTCAAGAAGGAACTGGATCAGAACACACGCAGTCGCCAGTTCATCTATGAAATCTCTGTCCACGATCCGCAGACCGGCAGAATTCTGATCACAAGTACGGGTGAGAACGTTGATCTTTCATCGGCGGACGACGACGACCGCGGCGTCGCGGAGGCCAGTCAGAAGCTTTGGGTTTCGCCGGTTTTCGCGTCGGAAATCCGCCTTCCCGATGAAACCAGAACGGGCAGTCCAGACGTTCCCTGCATGTTCATTGCCGCTCCGATTCGCGATGGAGACTTACTCTGTGGCGTGCTGCGGGTGCGGGTCAACGTGCTGGATATTGGTGACAGCCTGTTGCGTGCCGCCAACTATTCAAAGATGTATGCGACAAGCAACACATACGTCGTCAGCAGCGAAGGATATCTCCTGTCCCCGTCCCACTCCGAACCGCAGTTGAAAGCGTCCGGCCGCATCAAACAGCGTTCCACGCTGGAACTGAAAGTTCAGACTCCTGATCGAAACATGTTCACATCGGCATTTCAGCAAAGTCGGGAGCTACCCGAAACCCAGGCGTCTGTGCAGCATGTCGATTTAAGCGGTTATGAGGGGATCTTCGGACGAACCGAAGTGGGGGCGTGGGCCCGAGTCAAAGGCACCGATTGGGTCTGCATTGCCGAAATCGATCAGGCCGAAGCGTATGCTCCGTTGACACAATTGATGGTCACGACTGTGCACTTCAGTCTGGGAATCGGCGTGATTGTTATCGGCTTGACGATGTGGATGGCAGGCCGCATTGTCGCACCGCTGAAGTCATTGGCAGGCGTGGCGACACAACTTGCATCCGGAGTTCGCACGGTCCGCTGCCGCATGAATCGCGCAGATGAAATCGGCAGGCTGGCGACTGCATTTGACAATATGGCAGATTCGGTCGAGACGACCATGACCGATCTGGAACATCAGGCACATCAACTCACCGCATCAAATCGGCGGTTGGAGTCAGAGCTTGCTCAACGGCATCGGATTGAGCATGAACTCCGCGATGCAAACGTATTCCTCGATTCCGTGATCGACAACATTCCCATCATGTTGTTCATGAAAGACGCCGAAGAGTTACGGATTATCCGCTACAACAAAGCCGGCCAGGAACTGGTGGGGATTTCGGCTGACAAAATGATCGGCAAGACCGATTTTGATTTGTTCCCGCGTGAGGAAGCGGAATTCTTTGCAAGAAAAGATCGAGAGGTCCTGAATGGCCTGAAGCGGGTGGATATCGAAGAGGAAGAAATTCTCACGGACAAAGGAATTCGGATTCTGCACACAAAGAAAATTCCCGTCTGTGACGAAAACGGCAATCCCAGATTTCTGCTGGGGATCGCTGAAGATATCACGGAGAAAAAACAAACGTTGCTGGATCTGAAAGCCGCGAAGGAATCTGCTGAAGCTGCCAGTATCGCGAAGAGTGACTTCCTGGCGAATATGAGCCACGAGATTCGGACACCAATGAATGCGATCATCGGCATGACCGATCTGGTGCTGGACACGGAACTGGAACCGACACAGCGTGACTATCTGACAATCGTGTCCGAATCCGCCGAATCACTGCTGGCAATCATCAACGAGATTCTGGACTTTTCGAAAATTGAAGCGGGCAAACTGGAACTGGAATCCATCGACTTCGACGTGCGCGACGAGATCGGCGATACACTCAAAACGCTGGGCATTCGAGCTCATGCCAAAAACCTGGAACTTGCATGGCATGTGCATTCCGATGTCCCCCGATGGTTGTGTGGCGATGCCGTCCGGCTGCGACAGATTCTGGTGAACCTCATAGGCAACGCCATTAAGTTTACAGGGCAAGGCGAAGTGTTCGTCGATGCCGAATGCGCTGCGACGTCCGAATCGCGTGACGCTGCATCTCAGTGTTCGCGATACGGGAATCGGAATCCCACTCGAAAAGCAAGCAAAGATTTTTCAGCGTTTGAACAGGCCGACACCTCAACGACTCGGCAGTTCGGGGGTACGGGGCTGGGCCTGACAATCACCGCCAGCCTTGCCAAAGCGATGGGAGGGGCATTCGAGTCGAGAGCCTGCCGGGCCAGGGCAGTACGTTTCATTTCACGGGCGTCTTTAAGAAAGGCACGATGCGCAACGAGCCGCAGGAGTTTCCGGACTTCACAGGACTGTCAGTGCTTGTCGTCGATGACAATGCGACAAACCGCTGCATTCTGAAGGAGATGCTTGAAAGCCAGGGGATGACTGTCACAACCGTGGAAGGTGGTCGGGAGGCCATTCAGGCGCTGCACGATACTGTTGCGGCGCATCGATCATTGCCGCTGGTCATCAGCGATGTTCACATGCCGGGCATTGATGGATTCATGCTGACCGAGCAACTGCGTGCGACCACAGCACTTCAGGACACCGTGGTCATCATGCTCACATCCGGCGGAAGAACAGGCGACATCCAGCGCTGCAAAGACCTGGGCATTCGAGCTCATCTGATCAAACCGGTGAAGCAGTCGGAATTGCTGGATGCGATTATCAGTGCGGTTGGCCACCAGACATTGCAAACCGCCGTCCCGCCGACCGTGACCGAAAAACAGGATAATTTACCTTCTCTCAGAGTCTTACTGGCTGAAGACGGCAAAGCCAACCAGACTCTCGCGGTCGGGCTGCTCACCAAATGGGGACACACCGTTGAGGTCGCTGAAAACGGTGAAGACACCATAGCACTCTGGCAATCCGGATCATTCGACGTGATTCTGATGGACGTACAGATGCCGGTGCTGGATGGCTTGCAGGCAACGGAACGTATTCGTGAACTGGAACGTGCTTCCGGTACGTACATCCCGATCATCGCCATGACGGCCCGAGCGATGAAAGGTGACCGTGAAAGATGCCTTGCTGCCGGAATGGATGACTATGTGTCCAAACCCATTCGCCGGCAGGAACTCGAACGCGGGCTGAGAGATCTGTCGATCAAACCCGCGGAGCAACCGCTTTCACAGGAACGCGCAGACCGGACAGACGGAACTCCTTCGCACGGCGACACGTCATCCAGCATCATTGACTGGAAAGCGGCTCTCGAAAATGTCGAGGGTGACCGTGAATTGCTGAACGAACTCCTGCGGACGGCAGTCGATGAAAATCGGAATCTGCTGACACAACTGGACGCCGCCATGTCTGCCAAAGATGCCGTCGCTGCCAGTCGCCTGGCTCACACGATCAAGGGAGGCGCACAAATGATCGCCGCTACGGCGACCGTCAAAGCCGCCATGGCGATCGAAGCCGCCGCTCATGCTGCCGACTTCGAATCCGTCCGCACCTTGATCCCGGAACTCCACGACGCAGTCGAAAGACTCAACGGCATGATCCGTCAGGCGAGTTAACTCAACGCGATTCCGTAAGTCGGTTTCTGACGAGTTCCGGAAGATACTTCATGGGCACGGAACCGTGATCCAATACAGCTTCGTGAAAGCGGCCGAGGTCGAATTGATGGCCCAGTTCACGCTGGATTTGCTGGCGCAGGCGGTAATGAGCCATGCGCCCAACAAAGTACGTGCTCAATTGTGTGGAGCTCTGTTTGGCTCGAATGATCTTCAGACGTGCTTCGCCTTCGGACTGATAGGCTCCGTCGGTAAGGAGTGCATAAGCTTCCTCATCCGTCATTGTCGTGCAGTGCATTTTGTGGTCAAGGACCGCGTTGGCGACAGCTCGCAGATAAAACTTCAGCTGATTCAGCCGCAACGCGAGATTGCCATCGCCGTAGCCCTGATCAAGCATCATTTGTTCCGTGTACACGGCCCAGCCTTCAATGAACACACCGGACTGCAGGACTCGGCGGATCAGCGACGGACACCGGTTCGAGTACTCAAGTTGCACGTAGTGCCCAGGATAGGCTTCATGAATTGTCAGCACCTGCAGCATGTGTGCATTGTACTCTTCCAGAAAGCTGCGGACGCGATCTGCCCCCCAATCCGCTGGCGGCGGACTGACGGCGTACGAACTGATCCCCATCGGATCCAGGGGTAGTGCAGAATCCAGATAGGCCAATGAATTGCCACGTCGAAATTCCGGCATCTCAATAATCTGACAGCGATCCGGCTCCGGCAGTCGCAGGATATCGTGTTCACGAATAAAGTCCTGAATCCGACCAACAGTGGCGCGGGCATCGGTGATGAGTTCTTCAGGCTTTCCATGTTCCTGACTCACCGCATGAGTCACCTGAGCAATCGTGTCGCGCCGCCCCGATTCATCGTCCGCCGGAAGTGCTTTGTGGGGAAAATAGTGACTCCAGAGTTGCCGCGAGATGACATACATTTCCTGCTGCACGCGAATGAATTCCACTTCGGCATCCGCCAGCACCTGCTCGGCCGACAAGCCGGCATTCAGAACGAGTTCCAGTTTCTCAGAAAACAACGCACGTCCCAGACGCCATTCGCCGTTGGCGCGAAATCGGCGGCTGTCCTCCAGAAAGATCTGATGCTCATTCAGCGCGGCCACGGCCTGCGCTGTGACCTGACGCAGCTCTTCTGACTGCGGCGTCTCACCCGCAAGTTCGAAGATTCCTTTTTCGTAAAATCTAATGGCACCTCGGTTTTGGGAGATGGCGGTATCCAGAATCGATGGCGGCGATTCACGAAGTGTTTGTTGAGCCGTTTTCACGATGCGCGGAATGTGCCTGATCCGGGAGATCGCGTTCCTGATGTTCGTTTCTTTCGGCAACGTCGATTGGGTCAGCAGGGAATACACACTGTCACTGATGTAACTGCCGTAAGTGCGAGGATCTTCTTCGAAGGGGCGAGTATTCTCCGTCAGCCAGATGTTGCGCGTCAGGTCGTCACGCAAAATCTCAAAATCGATTTGCCCGTCGCGGGACAAGTCTGCATACGACACTTCCATCGGCAGCAGTTGCAATCGTCGTCGGTACTGTTCCAGCCATGTCTGACGAGCTTCGGGACTGATGTCGTCCAGCAGTTGATCAAATCGATGATCGCCCAGCAGCGTGGCTTCCAGCGGCCGCATGAGGAACGATTCCTCCAGATGCGACTGGAAAAATGCCTCCAGTTTTTCATCGGTCGTCTGCGCGACGGCTGAAGTGACAAGGCAGTGTGCGACAACAAATGCAACCAGGATGTGCTTGCTCATGTCGGAAGCATAATCACACGATCGCTGCCTTCAAAGTCAGTGCGGACTTGTGTGGAAGGGCCGGTTTTTGAAATCACGATGTATGTAGGGGGGGGACAAGCGACAGCGCCGGCCTACCATTTGCCTGGTGTCCGGGCGGTCTTTACACTGCTCTGCGAATCGCTGAATAAGTCCTTTGCGACGTACAGGTCTTATGGGAGCAGGCATCACCGGCGATTGCCATTTGCAAATCTTGAATCGGTATAGGTCTGAAAAGCAATGACGAAGACGTCTGAAGTTCGAGTGGGTCTGGTGCAGATGACAAGCGGGATCAATCCGCTGCAGAATCTGGAACGTTCGATCGAAAAGATTCGGGCGGCCGCTACGGACGGCGCTCAGGTCATTTGCCTGCAGGAAGTGTTCAACACCCAATACCCGTGTCAGGCTGAAGAACATTCTCGATTTGAACTGGCAGAACCGATTCCCGGCCCGACCACCGAGGCTTTGCAGAAGATTGCGAAAGAATGCCGCGTGGTGATCGTGGTGCCTCTGTTCGAAAAGCGAGCCCCAGGATTGTATCACAACTCGGCTGTCGTGCTGGATGCGGACGGTTCCATTGCCGGGATGTATCGGAAAATGCATATCCCGGATGACCCGTTGTATTATGAGAAATTCTACTTCACGCCGGGCGATCTGGGATTTCTGGCCTTCAGGACGCGGTATGCCAAAGTCGGTGTGTGTATCTGCTGGGATCAGTGGTATCCCGAAGCCGCTCGATTAACGGCCATGCAGGGGGCCGAGCTCCTGTTTTATCCAACTGCGATCGGCTGGATTCCAGGCGAGCGGGAAATCTACGGGGCAAGTCAGTACTCCGCATGGCAAACGATGATGCGCAGCCATGCGATCGCGAACGGTCTGTTTGTAGGTGCGCCGAATCGTGTGGGTATCGAAGGTGAAATTCAATTCTGGGGCGGCAGTTTTCTGGCCGATCCGTATGGCAACGTCGTGGCCCAGGCGACGCATGATGGCGAGGCCAACGTTGTCGTGTCGTGCGATCTGTCACTGATCAATACCGCCAGGACTCACTGGCCCTTCTTCCGGGACCGGCGCATCGACGCCTTTGGTGACTTACAGAAACGCTGGCTGGAGTAAACCGTTTGTCCGACACGCTGGAGAATCAATCAGGGCATTGCCAAAAAAGGTCGCCGACGAATAAACGCCGACGACCTTTTCTGTTTTACTCACACAACAACGCCTGACCGCGTCGTGGGCAAGCATTTACTCCTGTTTGACGTCTTTTGCATCACTGGCAAAGTGGACGGCATCTGGGCCAGCGTGGTTGGGAGATTCAAAGGCGACCTGCGTCGGCATCCTGTTCATTTTCATGCCATGCGGAAGTCGGCGTGCTGAAGCGACGTCACCCTTCAAAGTACCATCCTGGAAGGGACCCATGCCCAGTACAAACCAGTTGTTGTCATCGGACTGGGCCAGCGACAGACCGCCATCACCCAGTACATTTCTTGTTTTTGCATCATACAGCACAAGTCCCAGTTTTGAATAACCGTACTGCGACTTGCGTTCGGTCAACCGGACTTCCGGAGTTTGCATTCCCGCCGGCAGCGGGAGTGACGGAACTCCAAGAAACATTTCGGCTGAGTCTGTACCGACACCACCGCTGCGAACCTCCATGATCACGTCTGCGCCGTCGGCAGCCGCGGCCAACGCGCCACCAGCACGCATGACTCGATGTCGCAATGAACCAACGACATAACTCTTGTCGACGCACTCAAGGTACTTGTCATCGACAAAGACCTTCTGACCATACAGCGGAGTGAAGTCCACTTTATCCAGCGACTGATCGACCGCATTGGACAGCAGC
Organism: Planctomycetaceae bacterium; assembly: GCA_037719765.1. GTDB lineage: Bacteria > Planctomycetota > Planctomycetia > Planctomycetales > Planctomycetaceae > SXXK01. Next base: position 5,712 of record JBBJME010000182.1, on the reverse strand, counting down.
ATCTGTTCTTTTGCAGTTCGAGCGGTGTTCGAAGTTGATGTATGTGTACATCCCGTCATTGTCACCGCCAGGCCGACGGCGAGCAGCAACACTGCAGTTTTCGGGAACATCGGCAATCCTCTACAAGTCTAAGATGAATGTCTAAGGCACGGACTTCCAGTGCCGCCGTCGGCAGTTTCGCTGGACGCGGCCGGTTCAGAGCGGGGACTCTAATTGGCGCGAAAGCTTCCCCTCAATCCCCACCTGGAGGTTTTTCGTTCCCACTCCGCACTGCAGATGCGATCAGAGCAGGAAGCGACATGTTCACTGGTCCCCGTTCGGCAAATTTCGCTGAAGCAGGCATGTCCTCCGCCCGCCGGTGACTGATGGAGCTATCGGACGTTATCCAGAGTGAACATAGAACTGTTGTCACTGATTCGAACGTTTTGACTGGAACTTCCGGAGTATGAGTCGCACTTCGCCCTGTCGGGAAGGTTACCCGAAACTTCCAGCACCGCGAATTCAGCCGATTCAGAAGCCATCATGCAGCTTGCCGATTTCGCGAGACATTCCCGAATACTGTGTTCTGACCAACAGCCTGATCCACGGTTTTGAAATCCTGACGTTGTCAAAGCTATACTTTGGCAGATCCTCCATGATTGATTCTTTATTCGAAAGGCGACGTGTTCATGGCATCCCCGATTCGTGTAGCTGTTACAGGTGCGGCCGGTCAGATTGGTTATTCTCTGATTTATCGCATTGCATCTGGTGAAGTCTTCGGATCCGATCAACCCGTGATTCTGCATCTGGTTGAAGTGCCTCCGGTCCTCAAGGCGCTCGACGGCGTTCACATGGAACTGGACGACTGCGCGTTTCCAACACTGGCGGATGTCGTGAAAGCGGACAGCGATCACCTTGAAGATGGTTTCAAAGACTGTAATTGGGTGTTGTGTGTCGGCAGCGTGCCGCGCAAAGCCGGTATGGAACGCGGAGACCTGATTCGCATCAACGGGCCGATTTTCACCAGCACAGGTCGCGCGATCGCAGCGGTTGCGGCTCCGGATGTGCGGGTTCTGGTAGTCGGCAATCCTTGTAATACAAACTGTCTGATTGCCATGAAGAATGCGAAAGGCGTTCCGGCAGATCGTTGGTTCGCCATGACGATGCTGGACCAGAATCGAGCGGTTTCACAACTGGCTCAGAAAGCCGATGTGCCCGTGGCTGCTGTTTCCAGCGTCGCCATCTGGGGCAATCATTCGGCGACGCAGTATCCGGATTTCTACCACGCAAAGATCAACGGCAAGCCTGCCACCGAAGTGATCACTGATCACGAATGGCTGAAAGGTGACTTCATCTCAACTGTTCAGAAGCGAGGTGCCGCTGTGATCGCAGCACGAGGGGCATCCAGCGCAGCTTCGGCAGCGAATGCAGCTCTGGATACCGTAAAGGGCATCATTCGCCCGACGGCAACGGGCTCCTGTTTCAGTGCGGCACTATGCAGCGACGGCAGCTACGGCGTCGAAGCAGGGCTGATCAGCGGTTTTCCGCTGGTGAGCGACGGAAAGAAAGTTTCCATCGTGCAGGGCCAGAAGCACAATGAATTCGCTCAGTCGAAAATTGACGTCACCGTCAACGAACTGAAAGATGAGCGGGATTGTGTGAAGGACCTGTTGAGCTGAGCTGGTGAACCCGAACTTGAAATTCGAATCCCGTCCCCAGAATAGCCTTCGGCGTGGATCTTCAGGTTTTCCTCAACGCAAGCCTGAAGTTGCCCGTAAGCCTGATTCGCAAGTTTCGCCGCATGGATTGCGCCTTCGGCAACGGGTTGACGGGGCTTGAATTCACTTTGCGATTTTCCTGCGTTTGACATCTGCATGCTTGTCGATTGTTCCGGCAAAGGCAGGCATGGGATCATGGAATTGCTGGTTTTGTCCGACATGCGGAAAAGGTGTTCCTGTCGATTGGATCGGCTCGCCGAATCTGGAGCATAGTACTTCCACTGCGACGCAGAAGCTTTTTCTGCTTTGCTGGTTCTTACTTCCTCGTTCAGGACACAACGCCAAGCCATGTCCACCGGTCACAAAGTGTCGGGCGAACTGAGGATCCGGCAAAAACTGGGTAAGTACCGAATTGAGCGCCGCCTGGGCTCTGGCGGATTCGCTGCTGTCTATCAGGCCATGGATACCGTGCAGGGCATCCGCGTGGCGATCAAGGTGCCTCATGCGCGGTACACGACCGAAACCGTTCTCGCGGATTTCCGCAAAGAAATACGTGCCACAGCACAGCTGGAACATGACAACATTCTGCCAATCAAGGATGCCAGTATCATTGATGACCGGCTGGTCGTCGTATTTCCGCTGGGCGAAGAGACCCTGCTGGAACGCATGACTCGTCGGATTTCACTGGACACCGCCTTTGAAATGGCCGAACAGATTCTGCGAGCGACTGCTGAAGCGCACCGACACCATGTAATTCACTGCGACATCAAACCGGAAAACGTCATCATGTTTTCCGGCAACCGAATTCGACTGGCTGATTTCGGCATCGCCAAAGTCTCCCAGAAAACCGTACAGGGAGGCGGCACCGGCACGGTCGGTTACATGGCCCCGGAACAGGCGATGGGGAAACCCTCGTTTCGATCGGATGTATTTTCCATCGGCTTGATTGTCTGGCGACTGTTGTCCAGTGAATGGCCGGAGTGGCCGTTTGAATGGCCTGCAAAAGGTTATGCGAAACTCCGTGGCCGCATTCATCCGGACTTCATCGATTTCATGCGCCGCGCGATCGCCGTCAATCCTCGCCACCGATACCGCGACGCTCAGCAGATGCTGGCCGTCTTTCTGACTTTGAAGTATCGCACGCTGCGCCACGCCAAAGCCCGCCGTCGCGCCTCAGCCTGAGGTGCGGCGCGAGCGACGTATGCGTTCAGCCGGAATGCCGTTCGTGCCTGAAGTCGGTGCAGGTTTGCAGCACTTTATCGTGATCGCGTTTCAAATTCGTGCTTCTTTCCCTTCGGGCCGATCTGTACGCTGTACGCTGCTCCATCCCGAGCAACTTTCGTCAGGATCCATTCGCCTTTGCAATCCGCGGTCTGCTCGCGGTTGGCGATGAATTCCGCAGGAGCCTGCTTCGCTTCATCAAGTTCCACATTGCGATGCAGCTGGAACCAGTTCTTCAGCGATTTGACTTCTCGCAGAGTTGCCATGGTCTGTTCCGCGCCGCCTTTTTTCGGACCATTGCACATGATGGCGACGACCGGATCAATCGCCAGCACCATCGCGGGATTGTTGCTCACCGGCAGTCCGTGGTGGGTCACCATGAACAGATCAACATGACCAATGGGATTTCGCGGCGTGACCAGTTTGGCTTCTGTATTCCACGTGAGATCGCCGCATGTCAGAAACCGAAAGTTACCAAACGAATACAGCAGACTCAGGCTGGCGGAATTGTCGGAAGGATCATTCGGCTGAGCTTTGTGACGATCTGCAAACGGATTTAAATCGCCTTCGTCCCTGACGACTTCTCGACCCGAAGTCAGCACGCGAACTGTCAGCGGTGTCTTTCCGGACTTCAGCGGCAATGTGTCGCCGACATGCAGGGCCTTTGATGCGTTCTGTGAGGCCGCGCGATAACTGGCAATACGTTCCGGATAGCCCGGGTCTTCCGACAACTCATCCGGAATGCTCGTCCCGAATGTACCGAGTCCGAATTTCGTTGCCAGCGCGGTATGATTGCCGTAGTGATCCAGATGCCAGTGATACTCACCGCGGGTCCGCTTCAGGCGGGCGAGGTCTTTTGCGACGTGGATGATCCGGTCAAGATCCCGGCCATGATTGTCTGGATAGCCGGAATCGATCAGAACCGATTCACCGGCCGGTGTCACGATCAACGTGGCTGCACCACCTTCGACGTCAATGAAGTACAGATCCAGGCAACCATCAGCGGAATCCGCCAAAGCCACGGACGGGTTCGACAACACACTCAACAGCAGACACAATGCAATCGGACGCATGACAAGGGCTCCCAGGAACGAATCAAAAACCAACCGCTCTATTCTAAACACAGTCTCTGCTGTTTGTCGCGGGTGCAGGCTTTGAGCGACTGCCCCGCCAGCGACGGACATGAATGTTGATCGTACGGTTGCATGAAGGCCGATCCACGCCCACAATGCCCGCGACAGGAAATTCCTGTTCAGCCTGCAACTGGTCGCAAAGGAGCCTTGATTGACGATTTTTCTCAAAATCATCAACCGCGAAATACCGGCGGATATCGTCTACGAGGACGACCTTTGCCTGGCGTTTCGGGATGTCACTCCCCAAGCTCCGGTGCATGTGTTGCTGATTCCCAAAAAACCAATTGTCTCCCTGCGTCAACTTACTGCGGACGATGCGGAGCTTTGTGGACACCTGATGCTGACAGTTTCGAAAGTCGCAGATCTTCTCGGCCTTGATGGCGGTTATCGAACTGTGATCAATACGGACGCGGACGGTGGGCAGAGTGTCTACCATCTGCACATTCATATACTGGGCGGTCGACCGATGGTCTGGCCTCCAGGCTGAAATGTGTCCGTTCAGTCACTTCTGCATACGCCGCGCAGACTGCGAACCCTCAAATCCTCCCACCTCAAATTCCACGGATCATGTCTATGAAATGGCTCATCAATTCATCAACCCTGCTTTTGTTGATCGCGGCTCTCGGGCCAGTCGGCCCGACCACCCGTGCCGACGATGGCAGTGACCGGCCCGGCGTCAGCATGGCCGTTGCCGCCACAAAGCTTGCGGAAATCCTGCCCGCTGAACTGAAGCAAAAGATGATGTACTCGTACGACGATCCGGAACGGCTCAACTGGCACTTCATCCCGCGCGATCGCAACGGTGTCGTCCTGTGGGATCTGTTCGGCGAACCTCGCAAGGCCGCTGACGAACTGGTGAAATCAGGATTGTCGGCTGCTGGTTATGCAAAAACGCTGCAGGTTCGCAGCCTGGAAGAAGTGTTATATCTGTTCGAAGAAGGCGAAGAGGAATATCGCCGCAATCGCCGACATCCTCATAAGTACCACATCACAATTTTCGGCACGCCTGCCCCAACCGGCAAATGGGGCTGGCGCTTTGAAGGGCATCATCTGTCGCTGAATTTCATGATTCAGGACGGTGTGATCGTCAGCAGCACGCCGGAGTTTTTCGGAGCCAATCCGGGTCTCATCGACGGAGGCCCGAAACGCAGCCTGCGAGTCCTCGGAAAACGCGAAGATCTCGCACGAGATATTCTGAAGTCATGCACTGAGGCTCAGCAGAAACAAATGTGGATTGCGAAAGTCGCACCGGACGATATTCGTGGTGCCGGGGAACCTCAGCCGGTCGTGACGGAAGCTGAGGGACTGCGGTATGCTGACATGTCTCCGGAACAGCAAAAGCTGCTGCGTGAACTGATTGCCGAATATGTCACGGCGATGCCCGTGCAGGTCGTACGCGACCGCATGAAGGCGATTGAAAAATCCGGGATGGACAATGTCCGCATCAGCTGGTGGGGCGAATCAGAACGCAATCAGCGACATCACTACGTCGTTCAGGGTGAATCGTTCATCATCGAGTACAATAACACCCAGAACGAAGCCAACCATGTGCATGCGATGTGGCGTAACATCGGTGGCGACTTTGATCTGCCCTCTAAAAAATAGTTAAAAGCGTTTTTCGAAAAGTCAGAATCCCTTCATGCTCCAATTGCCTCAGAGTT
>JBBJME010000446.1:0-3611 GCA_037719765.1 Planctomycetaceae bacterium | reverse complement strand
AGCACAGGCTCGCCGTCACCCGCAAGTACAATCTTCTGCATCCCAAAATCCTGACCCGCGACAGAGACGGTTCCTTCGCACGTCCCCGACGGAAACCGCCGCTCGACGGTGCCGTCGTCCCCGGTCACGACAGTTCCCCATGATTCGTCGCCACACTTGAGCGCAATCCGGGCCCCGCTGACTGGATGACCGGCAGCCTGAACGGACAGTTTTATCTCGACATGCTTGTCGCCCATTTCGCGAGCATCCAGGTAATCTGCCATTACGCCGGAGAGATCCTGAGCGACAAACAGCCAGCGCGTCATCGAAAACGTTTCTCCTGGCTTCACCACGACCGGCGCACCGCCGACCGGCTCATACACGAGCACCGATTCGCGTGCGTTGCTGTTGCATCGAATCCTGAATCCAGGGGCATAGACGCCGTACGCCTGCTGCCAGAAAATATCATGAAACCAGAACAATTCGACCGTTTCATCCGGCGTTTTCGGCATGTCTTCTTTGCCCGCATCGGCCCGCAAATCGTCTTCCAGTACCAGCGTCAGATCAGAGTTCGTGGTATTGGTCCATTCGGATTCCACTTTAAGGTATGGCCTGTCGACTTGCAGTGAGTAAGTGACCTTGAGGCCCGGTTTTTCATTTGTGCCTGCTGCCGCAACACTCAATGTCGCTTCGCCCGATCCTGTTTTCACGCCATTGACGATCTCGACCGAACTGGAAGCAGCGACCGCCGTTTCAGCACCAAATGCAAACACTCGTCGCGCGGGATAAAACGCACTGAGCTGATCACTTTCATGCTTTCGTGTTGTGAGATCAATTAAGCAACCACCGATAGTTCGGACCGTCATGTTGGCATTTCGAGTCGCCACCGGCTTCGCAATCACAGCTCGCACATGCGAATTCTGCAGCACGATATCGCCGTAAATCGCATCGACTTCCTTACCCTGCGGAACCAGAGTCTCCCAGTTGGATTCGTTAAGTTCTTCCACGACGACAGGGGATTCATCGGCAGCAGTTGCAGCGGCTGAACCATGCGTCAGGTACATACAGAAGGCTGCAGGCAGAATCCGTACGGCGACGCTGCGGAAAACAGCCATTCGGCGAAAGTGCGCAGAGACAGTCATGGGAAGGCTCCTGAGGGTGGGAACGGTCGAGGAGGAGTCATCATTTCCGGATCGGCTGCGAATAACAAGTGAGCGGCGGAATTTGCGATGCAATCCAACACGTACCGGAACCAGAAATTCCGCGGCGAGCGACATGCGTCAGCTTGCCGGTACGTGGCGATTCTGAACGCTAGATGACGATTATGACGAATTGCCGATGTATCGGCGGGCTGACGCCGCACCGCTCGCCAAGTCCAATACCCGGCGATAGAGTGTGTTAGATCCAACATCGTCTGGCCTGCATTGGAGTTCTGTCCATGAGATCACTACCACAAATCGCGACGAGTCTTGCAATGTTTCTGGCATTCATGACACCGCAGGCATCGCACGCCTTTGACGAGAAGGTTCAGGAGCCTGCAGATGCAGCCGCAACACTCCGCGCGGGCGTGGCTCAAGTCGATATCACGGATCACGCCGCCGGGCCGGTGAATGATCCGTCTTTTGTCAAAGCTCTGGCGATATCCAATGGCCACACGACAGCCGTTATCGTAACGGTCGATGCGGTTGCGATCGGCGGAATCGGACGGATTGGAAACACGTATTTGCCCAACGTGCGCTCGGAACTACAGAAACAGGGTATCAATCCCCGGCATGTCATCATCAACGCCAGCCATTGTCACAGCGTGGTTCGAGGTGACACAGATCAGTTGACTGTTCAGGCGATCAAAGAAGCTGTGGCGGCAATGGTTCCGGTGCGCGTCGGCACGGGCCGCGGTCTTGAAGATCGCATTATGGAAAATCGACGGCTGAAGATGAAAGACGGCAGCGAAGTCGATATGCGACGAGCGTACTCCATGCCAAAGGACGAAGACGTCGAAGCAGTCGGTCCCGTTGATCCGGAAATCGGTCTGCTGCGTCTCGATCGCACCGATGGCACGCCGCTCGCCCTGCTCTACAATTTTGCCTGCCACCCGATTCAGGGAGTCCCCGGCGGCGGCAATACCGCTGACTTCCCCGGCTTTGCGTCGAAAGCGATCGAGCAGAATCTTGGGGCAAATGTGATGGCCTTTTTTATCCAGGGCTGCGCGGGTGATATCAATCCGGCGATGTATAAGATCGTCCATCAGATGCACGATGCCGAACACTACGGCAACCAGCTCGGCTTGAGCACGCTGCAGGCCGCTCGTCAGATTCAAGCAGATGAATCTTCAACGCTGAAGGTCATCAACGAGATCATCGCCCTGCCCCGCGGAGCGGATCTGGAACGCCGCATGGAATCGATTCAGGCGGAACAGGCGCAGATTGTCAGGTCTCTTCACGGCACCAACATCAACCTGAAGACCTTTCTTCCACTCTACGTGCAGCACAAAGTGTCGGAAGATTTCCCGGCCTACTACAGCCAGCGTTATCTGCATGAAAAAGCGAACGGACGCGAAGACCTGAGCAAGCTGGATGCCGAGAACCGCGCCAATCTGGAAGCCTATATCCAGAACATTCACGCGATGGAACAATTGACGCGGCTGCAGATCAATTTGAATTTGCTACAGATGCATTTGGAGCAGAATCAGGCAGCCGCGATGCCAACAGTCAACGTCGAAGTCTGCGGGATTCGCATCGGTGACTTTGTCATGGTCACCTTCGGCGGCGAGCTAACCGTTGAGATCGGTCTTGCAATTAAGAAGCGCTCGCCTGTTCCGAATACTTTTGTGGCTGGCTACACGAACGGCTACATCTATTACCTGCCGACCGAACAGCAACGCAACAACACCGGCTACGCTCAGGAAGACTGCGACTGCATCGTCGCGCCGGAATGGCAAAGACTGTTCGATGAACGAATCGACAGCGTCTTGACGAGACTCGCGGAAAATGATTGAGACAAAGTCCCGCCGCCATCCATCGCGCGCCGGGCTGCCATCACCGAATGGTTTTGAATTCAACAGAATTCACCTTGTTTATTCCGGATGCGGCGATTTCCGGAATGGATGGCGAATCCTCCTGACTCGAGGCCGAAAAGTGCGATTTTTTGGGGTGTTTTCATCGCTGGCAGAAATCTCCAACGTCTGTCCACGTGCGGGCGTAGATGTCCATGCGGCTTGAAATGCGCTTGAGATCTGCTGGTTTTGCATCGATTCTGAAAGTACCGTTGTAATGAATTTTGCCCTGACGTTTGCGCAAGTCACCATTGATGCCAAAGAAATTGACTGGACCTGGACATGGCTGACCGTGTTCGGACTGGTCGTTGGTCTTGTCACGTTGTCGTACAGTACTCGGATTGGTGTGATTGCCCGGGCGACGACGAAAGAAGCAATTCGGCAACCGTTGTTCATTCTGCTGCTGCTGATCTCAGCCGCCATCCTGATCCTCAATTCTGTGATGCCGTTCTTCACGCTGGAAGACGACGTCAAGATGCTCAACGAATGCGGTCTTGCCACGCTGTTGATTTCCGGAGCCTTGCTGGCGATCTGGACGGCGGGAACCAGTATTACCGGGGAGATCGAAGGCAAGACGGCC
>JBBJME010000181.1:0-14178 GCA_037719765.1 Planctomycetaceae bacterium | reverse complement strand
TCCGTTTCGTCGTTCGAAATCTGATGCCGCACCACTTCGAACGGCGAAAACCGGAATTCCGTCATCATTTGTGTTCTGAGTTCGGCTGGCAGATCGGTCATCTGCTCAAACGACTGCACGCGACGCTGCAGCAGCCAGCGACGAATCTGTCCCGTACGGAACCTCGGCTGACCGACGCTCGCCAGCCATGCCGTGAGTTCATCACTGTTCAGATCCATGATCGCACGGCGAGGCGGAGCCTGAAGTTCGATCACGGGCAATCCGGACTGGGTCTGAGAAGTTGACTGCGGCACGGAGGTTCTGCTGGCTTCGACTGAAAGAAAGGAGGAAAATGGAATTTTGCATTGTACAGCGGATCGCTCCTTACCGCCGCCGAATTCCTCCGAATCCGCCTCCGAGAATTCCTAATCGTATTGTTCAGACGGGCGACAGACGAACGCGGGCTATTTAAGATGCCATGCGGCAGCACTGTTTGCATCGAATTATGTGCGGAGACGTTGCGCGTCGCAGAATCATTGCCGGAGTCATTTTCATGCCATTGTTGGGCGTCAATATCGATCATGTGGCCACTATTCGACAGGCTCGAAAGACAAATGAGCCTGATCCGATCCACGCCGCAGTGCTGGCCGAACTCGGAGGGGCCGATTCCATCACCGTCCATCTGCGCGAGGATCGCCGCCATATTCAGGACCGGGACGTGCGGCTCGTGCGCGAAATCTCCCGGGTCCGACTGAACCTTGAAATGGCGGTTTCAGATGAGATTACCAAAATTGCCATGAAATTACTCCCGGATCAGGTGACGCTCGTCCCGGAGCGACGTGATGAGATCACGACTGAAGGCGGCCTCGATGTCAAGACGCATCTTGTTCGCATCAGGCAATGCGTGGATCAGTTACAGGGTGCGGGGATTGCCGTCAGTCTGTTTATTGATCCGAATCTCTCCCATATTGAAGCCGCGAAAAGCCTGAATGTGACAGCTATCGAACTTCACACGGGCGCATATGCCGACGCAAAGACACCGAAAGACAAGGAAATTGAGTTTGATAAACTTCGAGAAGCGGGGCAGTTCGCAACGGCGCAAGGCCTGCAGTTGAACATGGGCCACGGGCTGACGTATCGAAATGTCCGACGCATCGCCGAAATCCAGGGAGTTAACGAACTCAATATCGGCCATTCGATCGTGTCGCAGGCCGTGCTGGTTGGTTTTGAACGAGCCGTGCGGGAAATGAAGCAGCTGGTGACGTTGTGAGTGCCGTTCTCGCTCATTCGCAACTGACCTGGCAAAGCTTCAATCTCAACTCCAAAATTTCAAATTTCAAGTACTGAACCACGTTCATGCCAGGTAACACATTCGGCCACAGTTTCCGCATCACCACCGCCGGAGAAAGTCACGGACCAGGTAACGTGGTGATCGTTGATGGAGTCCCGCCCGGAATTCCGCTATCGGTCGATGATCTCCGGATCGATTTGCAGCGGCGACGGCCAGGCCAGAGTCCATTGGTGACGCAGCGTAAGGAAGATGACGAACCGGAAATTCTGTCCGGCGTATTTGACGGTCGCACGACCGGAACCAGCATTGCGATCCTGATTCGCAACACGGATCAGCGAAGCAGCGACTATTCAGATATCCGCGACAAGTACCGGCCTGGCCACGCGGATTATACGTTTGATGCACGCTATGGTTTTCGTGACTACCGGGGCGGCGGCCGAAGCAGCGCCCGGGAAACGACAGCACGCGTGGCTGCAGGAGCCATTGCAAAGAAGCTGATTGCTCAGGAATTCGGCGGAGTTGTCATCGGGTACGTGTCACAGGTCGGATCGATTCGAGCCAGAATTCCAAATCCGGAACTGGTCACGCTGCAGCAGGTTGAGACGCTTGCGGACGGTTCCCCGAATTTCGTGCGATGTCCCGACTACGACGCGGCTCCAAAGATGGTCGAACTGATTGAGGAAGTTCGCCGGGACACGGATTCGATCGGTGGCGTTGCTGAGATCGTGGCCACAAATGTGCCTGCGGGATTGGGTGAGCCCGTGTTTGATAAACTCAAGGCCGATCTGGCGAAGGCACTCTTCAGTCTGCCCGCAGTGCTGGGTGTTGAATACGGGATCGGGTTTGGTTGTGCTGAAATGCGCGGCAGTCAGAACAACGACGTCTTTGTGGCAGCAGCCACAATGTCCGGGACCAGAATTCTGACAAGTTCCAATCGCCACGGCGGAATGCTGGGCGGCATCAGTTCCGGGATGCCGATTGTGCTGCGGGCCGCCATCAAGCCGACCAGCAGCCTGGCAAAGGAACAGCCGACCGTCACGCGCGATGGTCAGCCGACGACGATCCGTACGAAAGGACGTCACGATCCCTGTCTGTTGCCGCGTTTTGTGCCGATGGGTGAGGCCATGGTGGCCATAGTCGTTGCGGACCACTGGCTTCGCTGGAAAACCGTGCGTCCAATGGTTCAGTAATGCATTAAATGCCGGAATTGCCGATATTCTGGCGGCAGTTTCGCTTTCACCTGCTTCCATCTGGCAGAAAATCTGAGGGGACGGCTGCCCCAGGGTGTTTTTCTGTTACGTCCTGATAAATTGTCAGCCACGATCTGTTGCTGGTCTGGCGACAGATCTCTTGCAAATCCTTTCAGACCACACACTTGTTGGAGACACCTGATGAAGAAATTTTCGATGGGAATGATGTTGAGCGGCCTGTTGGTCATCCAGATCGGCTGCGGCGAAGAAGCACCAGTCAATGTGCCAGTTACCACACCGGCCGTCGATCCTGCGACGATGATGCATGATGCATCAAAGGGTGCCGCACATGACGCTGCGGACGCCACTAAGGACGCTGCGGACGCCACGAAGGATGCTGCAGACGCCACTAAGGACGCTGCCGCCGCGACTGAAGATGCTGCGGACGCCACTAAGGATGCTGCAGACGCTTCGAAAGAAGTTGCTCCGTAATCTGGAGGCGCACCCTTAATCCAGTTCACCGCAGAAAGACGCTTGAAGTCTTTGAATATATGCCGGGGATCCTTCTCTTGAAGGGTCCCCTTTTTCATGCGCGGCAGAATCTGCCGCACCACAGCTCGTCCGGAAAACCAATACATCCGGAATAAACTCTTCAGTTTCACAAATTGCCTGACCGATACTTTCGATAAGACCGTCCCGATGCGCAAAGTCTGTTGGTATTTCCGTACAGTCAAAGCGTGTCACAGGACGGTGAGCACCCAGCGAAGGCAGTGCACAGCTGCAACTTCTCCAAGGATGGATCAATGCGGATTCGGCATTCACTCAAATCGCTCATTCCCGTCATACTGATGCTGGCGAGCGCACGAACTGCTCAGGCTCAGGGTGGACCGCCAATGCCTGGGATGCCCGGCCCTGGGATGCCCATGGCTGGCGCTCAGCAGATTCCAGGCTCCTACGGCATGTACCCGTCTCAGTCGCCCTATCAGGGCATGTTTGAACAGACATACCAGCGGGAGGGGACATGGTTTAAGAATTCCGTAAACGGTTTCGGCCCGGCGAACAGGCCGCGTGACTGGTTCGTGAATCTGGATTACACGAAATCGTTCAATCGGAAATTGAACGGCCTGGTCGGTGCGGAAGGCGTGCAGACATATTTTCAACAGAATGACCCGCAAAGTAACGGGATCAACCCCGGACTGTCGTTCTTTCGATTTTTCGACGCTGCACCAGCATCGATCATTCCTCAGTTGAGTACCCACGGGATCAGATTATCCGGTGGATTCTGGAATCCCGACGGCTCCGGATTCCTGTACAGCGGCGGATACCAGTTTGAAGGCTCATCCACGTTTGACCCTCGATCGCAGATCATTGGAGCACGTTTGGATGAAGCAACAGCGCTGCAATTTCAGCGTGACAGTGGCCGAATTGGTTTTCAGCCTTTCAATCTGAGCGGCCGTAACGATCTGGACATCCTGAGAAACGACATCCTCGCTCCGGGCGTCGTCTTTGACACTGCCGACAATGTGAGTTACGGCCTCTTCGGAACAACGTTTGATGTTCTCGATCGAACGTTGCTGAATCTGTACGGCCTGCCGACAACCAGTGGGAACACTCCCATCGTGCTCAATGGAGAAACAGCCCCGTACGACCTTAGCTTTGTTCTGCGTCAAACCATGAACACGGGCGGAGCCAACGCTGCCTGGGCCTTCAATCCGGTTTACGATAACGATCACATCAAAGTTCGCCCAATTTTTGGCGGTCGGTATTTTCGGATTGATGAAACTTTCCAGTTTGACGGTGCGTCCACGTTGCTGTCGTATACCGACGACGGCGACGCGGATACGCCTGTGAATGCCAAGGTATTCCTGCCCGACACGGGGATCATCCCGACGACTCCGGCCACAAGAACGTATGTAGCGCCGATCGGTCCCACATCACTGATCGTCTATTCGTACATCAACAGCCAGGTCGTGAGCAATCTTTCCGGTCCGGAACTCGGATTTCATTACGAACTGGGCCGCACCAAAGGAATTCAGGTGACAGGTTCAACCCGTGTTGCCGCAATGTTCAACAACGAAAAGCTCAAAATGAGTGGCGACAACATCGGAAACTTCATGGGCATCGAGGTAGTTCCCGATCCGGTCACTGGCAACAACATCGCGACACGGTTGTACAATACTGATACAACGCAGGGTCCATCTCTCAATGCCTTCAGCGACAGCAACAGCAGCACGCATCTGTCACCGTTGCTGGAACAGTCTCTCAACGCTCAGATCCCGATCTTCGGCCGTGTTCCTGTGCTGCGGGACATGTGGCAACTGGAAGATGCCAAGCTGAGTCTTGGCTGGACGTTCCTGCTGATTGGTCAGGTGGCGGATCCGAACGACTCCATCGTTTACAATTCCAGTCCCATTTCAGGAGAATTCCTGCACTATAAAGCTGATCGGAACACGTTCTATCAGAACACATTCAACGTCGGTATCAACTGGAGTTATTGAGCAGATGGCAGCTCTGCGTTCCACTCGGTGACACTCTTCAGTCCGTCCGGCAATCCTGTATTGTCGGACAGTTTTTCTTTAGTGCTGACGTACAACTCATTTCGCCGCCAGTGCTTCCACACGGTATATGATCAGGCGATGGATCAGTATGCACACCGCCACCTCCACTGCCATCAGTCCCACCGGCAGCAGATACCGCATCAGAAACTCTGCTCCGTCAGACCCGACACCGCGCAGCATCATCCCAAATACGCTCAGCATGATGCCAGAAACGAATGGAACGACAACACAGCAGACAGCAATCGCAATTAACATCGCCCCGTGTCTCAGAAAGACAGACAGCAACGTTCCGACATGCACGGTCATGACCAGCCATCCCAGGATCGCCCAGGACCACGGTTCCATGGCGACATCGGAAAAGAAATCTTCAAGAAAACGCCGCTCCAGGGCACTCATCCACACGAATCCCAGTCCAAAGCAAAACAGCGGAGCCAGCAGGCCGGGTAAGAGACCGAAATAGAGTTCACTGACGACTTTGCTGCGGCTCTTCGGCAACATGCAGAGTGACACCAGTGTCTGCTGATAGATTTCCCGATTCAGTACATTGCCGAACAATCTTGCCAACAAGATCACAAAGCCCGCACCGCCGACAAACATCAACGTGATGCCAAAGACCTCGGCGTCGGCTTTTTCGCTCACCAAAATGGAAATGCCCAGGACAAGCCCGATTGAAAGCAATGGCATCGCGATCGTCCAGACGGCAATCCATAACCATCCACCCACCAGAAACTGCCACGACTTCCAGATGAGGGCGGAATCCCAGCAGCGCAGCGATCGCAGGCCGCGCGTCCTTATGGCCAGGCCGCGCGTAATATCCTCAGATGCCGCAGCGCCCTCGGCCAGCGAAGCCTGATTCATGGGCTCAAACAACACCCAGCTCAAACCACACAAAAACAATGCCACGCAAATGTGAAACGTCATCTGCATGTGCCAGATGTTTTCACCGCGTTCGTACATCAGGAATTCGGAAGATGCCGCCCACATCGACCGCTCCCAAAGGAATTCCGACACTTCGCTGAAGCACGACTGCAGCAGTAAAAAGTCCCATTGTCTGCAACCAAAAGCGAATAGTCTGAAAAGCCAGCTGCCGAATTCCAGCAGAATCCACAACACAAACGTCATGCCGACCGCACGCTGACTGCTCCGACAGATCGTGCTGCAGAAGAGTCCCATCTGGCTGAGACAAAATGCATAGCACATCATTCCCACGATCAAAGCTGCGATCTGTTCCGGAACGACACCGCCCAGCGTGATCGACAACAACAGGAACGGCGACGACACCAGAATCAGCAAGACGACGATCGCCAGACGCGGCATGGATTTCCCGATGAGCAACGTGAAATTCCGGACGCCCGTCATCCGCAGCAGCGGCAGTGTTTCTTCTTCCTTTTCCTCCGTGATGGCCAGAGAAAAGTACATGATGCCCGGCAGCGTGAGACAAAAGTAACAGCAGTTCGTGATGCTCTTTACCAGAAACAATCCGGAGGCTCCGCGCCGCGGTGCTTCGAGGAGTTCAATACAAAACAACATCAGGGTCAACATGACCAGTGCTCCGCGCACGGCATGATGTGTGAGCAGTCGTGACTCCTGCCGGATGCTGCGTGTCAGAAAGGCGAGGGTTTGAGCGAACATGAAGTGTCCTGTCCAGGTTTACGACAATTCTGCCAGCTCCGACTGCAGCTTGCTGCCCTGTTCCGGATTCACCATGTGGATCCAGCCGATCATGCCCGCCAGCCATTCCCGAAAATGCGGATGTGCATCACGATTCTGCGCGGCCAGGCCAGTTCGTTTGGCATTGTGCAGAATTGCCCTGATCTGTCGAATCGTCTGCCTTGGCACGCTCAACCGATCATTGACCACAACTCCCGTTACAGATTGTTGCTGACTGGGCCGCTGCACACGAGTTTTTGCGTGGTTGAGTTCAAAGCCTTCGTCGTCAACTATGTGACGCATCCGAGCGAGCACATAGCCCACGGACGGTGTCACGTCTCCGGTTGTCGACCAGGTGAGGTCGTCCGCATAGCGCGTGTATTTCCAATCCAGTTTCGACGCCATAGCCGACATTCGCCGGTCGAGCTTCGCGGCGATCTGATTCGAAATCGCCGGACTTGTGCTTGCGCCCTGCGGCAATGCACGAGGACCGGTGGCGGCAAAGTAAATGGTGTCGCTGAACTTGAGCGCCTGTCGCGGACATTCGGTGCACAGCAGTGCGAGGATCGCAGCAACCGCGGGCGAATAGCCGAGCTTCCGAAACAGGCCCTCCACACGCGGAAAAGTGATCGTCGGAAAGAAACTGCTTAGATCCGCATTGATCACAACGCTCGCGCCGACGTGCGGTTGTGCATTCGTCAGGACGGAACGCTGCGCGACAAAACCGTGCGCACATGCATGCACGGGTAACCGCTTCAGAATGTTGGTCAGAATCCAGTGCTGAGCATCCGAAAGTTTGCGATGCGGCGCTGAAAGTCGTCTGACTCCTCCGTTCTTCTTTGGCACATCAAACGAAACATAGTGCACGCGTGTCGGAGCGTCGCTGTGAAACGCCAGCCACCGCAGCAGCGAGACAGACACACCCATCATCTGAGCCAGCTCAGCAGGACTTGAGAGGACCGGAAGCCCGTTGCTCTGCAGAAGTTCGATATTGGAACGGCGATCGGCAAGACCGCGTGAGACGCCTCGCCCCAGAAACACGATGTCTGTCGCGCGCCGCTGAGTGACTTGTTCGCGTCGCAGATTCCTCCCGGCTTCTGCGTCAGCCTTCCTCTGTTCCTTTCGGCGTTGTCGATCCTCACGCGATTCAGTGACAGCACATTCGCCAGCGATCGCGAGCAATTCTGCATCGCTGCGGAACTGTCCCATCTTCTCGCCGATGTCGTGGATTTCCGCCAGTTCCCGCTCGGAAATCAATCCCATCCCCACCATCGTGCAGTCAATCACCTGCACGCGCGGGAGACTCGAATGAGGGATGACGCATCGGGAATCGAAAAAGGCCGACTTCCAGTCCGCATTCGCCGTCGCGGCCAGCGCGTCATCAACGGCCATCGGAGCAAACCTGTCGGTATCCAACCCGCTCAGATTCGAACGCGAAATTGCTCCAGCACGGGATTCCGTTTTCGGCACAGCAGCGGATAGCACACTTGCCGGTAGCGACAGATCCCGGTCGGCCAATGATGCCGGGGCTGATTCGCGCGGCAATACGACTTCCGCGGGTGCGGCTGGCCTTGACCATCCAAAGAGAAATCGGAGGAGTCGTATCAGCATCGCAGCGAATTTCCAGACACATCCGGTGAGGCATGAAACAGGAACAGCAGGGGAGGCAACTTCTAACTTCGATCTGCGGACCAGAGGCGTTCACAAGGGCCAGCACTTGACTGCCGCCGGGCGTAAGCCTTGTGCTGGCCTTGGTCGCCCGGCGGCAGTCAAGTGCTGGCCGAACGCGCAACGACTCTGGGGACGAATTGGACGGAATACTCAACCGCGGCGTAACGCCGCAGCAGGATGGTCTTAGAAGGCAGCTTTCCCCTGCTCGTTCCAGTACGAATGTTACCGACCGGACGCCCGCAAACAAGCCAGCGATTCAATCCAGGAACACTGCCCGTTCCTGAGGTGTGGGGAGCCGGCAGGAATCATGTTTGCCAAACAGGCGATAACGGAGGCGGGAGACAATGCAATAACCAAGATCCCGAACCGGCGACGGGACGATCCACAACAGCCCGCCCAGTATTTTCCAGCGACCGCCGAGTGTCATCAGAATGCGGCTCACCGCCGCCGTGCGTGTAAACGTTTCACCATCACACACAAACACCAAAGTGTCGAGACGATTGCGAATCTCTGAATCAAGTGTTTGCTCTGCTGTGGTTCCCTGCAGCGGCGCGAAACGCAGTTTGTGCTCCGGATCACGTGCCAGCATCCAGTTGACAGAGTGATTGCAAAGCCCGCAAACTCCGTCGAAGAAAACGGTCGGATGATCCGCATTGGCAGAATCGGCAGCAATTTCGTGCGACACTGGATTTCTCAGTCACAGGTGTTGGAGGGACTCATTGTTGAAACCGCAGATGCGGACAAATCATAACGCGGTTCGGAGGTGGTCAGCGAATGAATCCAACCTGCAGTTGCACCAGCGGCAGGACGCTGTTCATGCTGCCGGATCGAAAGCCGTCCAGATCCACGGTCACAAATCGAAACCCCAGTGAATGGAATTCCTGTGTAATCTTCAATCGCAGATCGGGTTCCAGCAACCGCGCCACCTGATCGACAGGCACTTCAATGCGAGCCAGTTCATTCGCTTCATGCCGCACCCGAAGTTCCTGAATTCCCGTAAAGGTTTTTAAAATCGCTTCGGCTTGTTCAACCCGAAACACTCGTTCTTCCGTCACTTCGACACCGTAGGCGATGCGACTGGACAGGCACGGCGAAGCCGGCTTCTCGGCGACGGACAGATTCCAGTACCGCGCCAATTCTCGCACTGCGGCTTTATTCAGCCCTTCTTCAATCAGCGGACTGCATATCTTATGATCGATCGCCGCCCGCATGCCGGGACGGTGATCACCAAGGTCATCCGTGTTGGCCCCGTTCGCAATCACCTCAACGGCCAGTTCATGCAAACGCGATTTGGTCAGTTCATAGAGCGTGTCTTTGCAGTAGAAACACCGGTCGCCGGCGTTCCGGCGGTATTCCGGCCGACTGAATTCAGAAGTCTGCAGCTCGACGTGTCGTATCCCGATCAGAACCGCTTCCTGGCGCGCGATCTCAAGTTCACGGGACGCGAGGCTGGGACTGACTGCGGTCACCGCCACGGCTCGATCTCCCAATGCCACTGCAGCTGCTTTCGCCACCACCGCACTGTCCACGCCACCCGAAAATGCGACGGCAACGGAACCGTATGAACTTAGCCGCTCGATGAGCGACTGAGCTGCTGCCCTGGTTGGTGACTCGAGGTGTTCTGAAGTCGGCATCGGTTGATAAACTCTTCGGAGGTGCGTTGCGCGAAATCAAAAGTGCGGCAGGCTTCCATCTTGCCGTCAGCCATCTATCGCAAGCTGAAAGCTCACGCCGCGCTGGCGGACGTATGAGGTATTCTGTACCGCACGCCTCCCAGAGTACACTGTTGATGGATCCCGAGAAATACGCTAACGCGATCGGCAGACTGTTTAGGAAAGAAAACCGGCGATTCCCGTCGCTGGTGGACGATTATGGAGAGAATGCAACTCGAGTCAAGTGAGCCTATAATCCGGGTTTTCCAGAACGACGAAGTGGGATCGTCATCGCGCCAGATGTGCCATGCCGGGTCCAACTTCGTGCGAAGTGAATGAAGGAGTCAGGGCTATTTCCAGTGTCGCAACGAACACCGCAACTGCTGTGAGTCAGCAACGGTTGATGTCGTCGTCGTTTGTCGGCTACCTGCTGATGACGTTTCTGACGGCGGTGAACGACAGCATGTTTCGCTGGATGATCAGCCCGATTGCCCGGCATCTGTTCAAGGATCAGGTCTGGAACATTGCCGGGTACTCCATGCACCCTGCGGAACTTGTGCTGCCGCTGGGTTTGTTCGTGTTTGTGCTGCCCTTTGTCGTCTTTGCTCCCTGGGCAGGATGGGTTTCTGACAGGTTCAGCAAACGCGTTTCGATCATCTGGCTGAAATGGGCTGAAGTCGGCTTAATGGCGGGCGGGTTGATCGCGATTCAACAAGGCCATGTGACAGCGATGTTTGTGCTGCTTTTCCTGATCGGAATACAGGCAACGCTGATCGGGACCGCGAAATACGGCATCATCCCGGAATTGGTTTTCAGGTCAGATATTTCCGCAGCGAACGGATTTTCCGGAGTCGCGACACTGATCGGATCGATCATGGGCACCGTGGCAGGTTATTCGCTGGCGGATCTCACGATTATCAATCGTGCCGTCGGCCTGCCATCTGCCGCGACTGCACTGATCGGCGTGGCGCTGTTGGGTGTTGTCGGCGCGGCTTTGATCACCACGGTGACAGCCGCGAATCCGACGGTTCGATTTCAGTGGAATCTGGTGACCGATTCGTGGCGTGATCTCAAACTGGTGATGGGCGATCGAGCCATCCTCCGCGTGTCGCTTGGGATCCTGTTCTTCTGGTCTTTGGCGGCGCTGGCACAGATGAATATCGATGTCTTTGTGACGAAGGAACTTTCTGATGTCACGAAAGTCAGTCCCGCGCCGTTTATGGCGATGCTGGTCGTCGGGGTTGGTATTGGAAGTCTGCTGGCGGGCTGGCTTTCGAACGGCCGCGTGGAACTGGGTATGGTTCCGTTCGGCACGCTGCTCATGGGACTGGCCTGTATCCTGTTGTACTTCTGCAGTGATTCTCCGGTAATGACCGGGGCAATGCTGGTGATGATCGGACTGGGAGGCGGCTTGTTCAACGTGCCGCTCAACGCTTACATTCAGGAACGCAGTCCGCATGAGAAGCTGGGGGCAATCCTGGCGGCCGTGCAGCAGATGACCGCGGTCGGAATGCTGTGTGTTTCGGGCCTGTTCTGGCTGTTGCAGTCTCCGATGCACATGTCCGCCTCGCAGATCTTCCTGTTCTCCGGCCTGAGTATCATTCCGATCGTTGTTTATGCCGTATGGATTCTGCCACAAGCGACGATTCGTTTTTTTGTATGGCTCCTGAGTCGATTTGTCTATCGAGTTCGTACCTATGGAATTGAGAATATTCCCGAACGCGGCCCGGCGCTGCTGGTGGCGAATCATGTGACATGGATCGATGGAGTCCTGATTCTGCTGGCCAGTTCGCGCCCCATTCGGATGGTGGCTTATGCTGATTATGTGCAGGGGAGATTTGCGAGATGGTTGTCAAATCTCTTTGGCATCATTCCCATACGCGCCGGCGACGGACCTCGGGCACTGGTCAAATCGCTGAACACCGCGCGCGATGCGTTGATGAGTGGTCAACTGGTCTGCATCTTCGCAGAAGGTCAGATCAGTCGAACCGGGCAGTTGCAGAAATTTGAACGGGGGATACTGAGGATTGTGAAAGATACTGATGCTCCCGTCGTGCCTGTCTGTCTGGACGAATTATGGGGCAGTATCTTCAGTTACGAACGCGGTCGGTTTATCTGGAAAAAACCCAAACACTGGCCATATCCGGTCTCCATTTCGTTTGGCCAGCCGCTACAGCATGTGGACAATGTGGATATTGTTCGTAATGCTGTACTGCAGCTGAATACTCAATCCGTGCTCCTCAGGAAGGAACGCAGCATGATCCCCGCTCGACGATTAATCCGGCAGTGTCGCCTGGCATGGAATCGCACCAAGGTTGCCGATTCGGGTGGCACGGAACTGACCGGTGGCAGACTGCTGATCAGTTCACTGGCGTTTCATGCGCTGCTCACACAGAAAATCCTGAAACCCGATGTTCAATTCGTGGGATTGCTGCTGCCGCCCTCGGTGGGTGGCGTTCTGGCCAACACAGCCCTCACGCTGGCTGGTAAGGTAACCGTTAATCTGAACTATACGCTCACCGACGACGTCGCCAATTTCTGTATCCGCGAAGCCGGGATCAAGCAGATTCTCACCAGCCGGGCGTTCATGGAAAAGCGGCCAATGAAACTGGATGCTGAACTTGTGTTTCTGGAAGATCTCAAGCCGCAGATCACGGGAACCGACAAAGCCAAAGCGTTCGCACTGGCAAAGCTGATGCCGATCGGAATGCTGTTGCGACGGCTGGGACTGGATCGCATCAAAGCGGACGATCCGTTCACGGTGATTTTTACATCGGGTTCCACCGGTGAGCCCAAGGGCGTCGTGCTGTCGCAGCACAACATTGCTTCCAATGTGGATGCCGTCACCGAACTGATGCGGCTGACATCGAGCGACCGACTCCTGGGAGTACTTCCGTTTTTCCACTCGTTTGGCTTCACCGTCACGATGTGGTTGCCCCTGAGCGCCGATCCCTCAACCGTGTTTCATTTCAATCCGCTGGATGCGAGGACTGTGGGAACCCTTGCCGAAAAATACAAATGTACGATCCTTGCCGCGACTCCAACGTTTCTGCGGACTTATCTGAAACGTTGTACTGTGGAAGAAATGAAGTCGTTGAATCTGGTGATTGTCGGCGCAGAGAAGCTGCCGGATGACCTGAGGCTTGCTTTCAACGACAAATTCGGGTTCGAACCGACGGAAGGTTATGGTACGACTGAAATGTCGCCGGTGGCGTCGTTCAATATTCCCGAATCACGCATGGGGCCAGATGCAAAGCTTTCGATCGGCACAAAGAACAGCACCGTGGGCCGTGTCATTCCCGGCTGTGCCGCTGCCGTGTTCGATTTGGACACCGGCGAGATGCTGGGGGCGAATCAGGAAGGGCTGCTCAAGATCAAGGGCCCGAACATCATGCTGGGATATCTGAATCAACCTGAGAAAACTGCTGAGCTGATCAGGGACGGCTGGTACAACAGCGGCGACATGGCGCTGATCGACGACGACGGGTTCATCCATATTACAGGTCGGATGAGTCGCTTCTCAAAGATCGGCGGGGAGATGGTGCCGCATATTCTGATCGAACAGGAAATTGCAAAGATCCTGGAAGAAGATCAGAGCGACGAACCCGAAGTCCTGTGTGCTGTGACCGCAGTGCCGGACCCCAAAAAGGGCGAGCGACTCATTGTGCTGCACAAGCCCATGAAAAAATCCGTGCGGGAAATCACGGACCGACTTCAAGCCGCTGGCTTGCCAAACCTGTTCATCCCGTCTTCAGACGGCTTCATCCTCGTAGACAAAATTCCTATGCTCGGCACCGGGAAACTGGATCTGCGGGCTGTGAAGCGATTAGCGCTGGATCGTTGTAAATCGTAGGCGACGTCGCTCCGCCGACTCGCATTGCTGCCCATGGCGGTGCGGAAGCAACGCTGCGACGTCGAAGCCAAAAGCCGCCTGCGATGGCATATCCACGATGTGCCCAGGGAATCTCAGTCGGCGGAGCGACTGAGCTACGTAGCACCGATCTGCATCACTCTTCCTGAAAGGAGGACACTTCCGATGTCCGACGAGTCATTGTTTGACCTGCAATACTTTGACAGACGGCAGGAGTACAGCGTTGTCTTTAAACGATTGCCCCATTGGGCACAGGCGGGCACCATCTCATTTATTACATGGCGGACTGCGGATTCGCTTCCCAAAGCGGCCCTCG